>WAQA01000145.1 GCA_015520475.1 Candidatus Bathyarchaeota archaeon
ATATTACTTCTTCTGCTTCTATATTAATTTTTAGGTTTTCCGGGAATTTAGCTATGGAATTTTAGATGCTACTTGGGCATAGTCATAGAACCTAACCAATAGGCGAACTTATTTTGTCCTCTCCATCATAACCTTAACTTAGGCTTCAGAGTACCCCCTAAAGGGATGAACAGGAACCGTTATGTCTAGCCACTATACCTTCGAGGCTTCTCAATAAGCATCCTCTTCCAACCACATTCCCCATCCTTGAAGTGAGGCTCTCTCAGAACAGTGTCACTTGACTTTTCCATCTCCCTAGCCTCATCAGCCATCCTAGCGGCTAACCTCATCATCTCATGGCCACTCGCAACTAACGGAACATAAACCTTCCAATCTTCAATCTTGAAGCAGGCTTCCCTATTGATCTTTGAGACTCTAGATGCTACATCATATGCAACTGCCGCTTTAGCCCTTGCATATGGATTCGAGAAACCAGCGGCTTCTAAAGCATCATCTCTACTCAGACGTATACGTGGAAGATCTGGTTCTTCACCGTCCCTAATAGATCTAATAACTCGATCTATCTCCCTAACAATAAACCTAAACACGCCAGTTATTGATAGAACCTTGATGACATCAGCGTTATAAATAGCCATCTCAGTCGGATCGAGAAATTCTCTACGCGCCCCAATCATAGAATCAGCGTCAACAATAATGTAGCCCATACCAAGATTCTCAATCTCATCGATTGTCTTCTTAGGAATATTATCGGATACTATAATTGTAGGGATACCTTTCGAAGCTAAAGCCATCCTCACATCCTTCAAGCCCGGGGATGCCTGAGCCGGCCCTGCTAGAATCACCAAGCTGGGATCCAGACGAATCGTTAACTCAGCGACTTCCCTACACTGTTCAGGTCCAAGCTTAGAACCGGAACCTACCACTCTAACGTCGATATCCGCCCTCTCAGCTCTCTCATCCAACAGAAACTCCAGCAGCGGAAGAGTCCCTATACATCCTATCTTTAATATTCCAATCTTAACGGTATGAGACAAAGCTCTCTCACCTAAATAGATAGTAGTGTAGAAGAACATTAATGTTTAAGCTTTTCCTATCCCAGAAAGTAGCTGAAGCCTTCCACTCTAGCGGGACCCTATAAAAGGACTCTCAGAACATGATAGACACATGCAATCTGTAGAGGAACAGAAGAACCTAGACTAAAAAATATTTTAATCCCATTCTTTATTTATTCTTCTTATCAATATTCAGGAAAGGATTTAGGATGATAATTACTGAACAGAAACCGTTTAAAGAAGTTCTAGAGATGCTTGAGCCGTTCAATAGAGTCTTCATAATAGGCTGCGGAACCTGCGCAACAACATGCCAGACAGGAGGAGAGAAACAGGTTAATGAGATGGCTGAGAAGCTAAAGAATAACGGCAAAGAAGTTAATGGATCAACCGTTGTTGAGGCGCCATGCGACGTAAGAATACTTAAGAGAGACACACGCAGAGTAAGAGATGAGATTGAGGAGGCGGAGATACTGCTCTGCATGATGTGTGGAGCAGGAGCCCAAGTAGTAGCCGAATACTTTGGGAAGAGAATTGCACCGAGCCTAAACACTAAATTTTTGGGGGAGACTAGGAGGATAGGAGAGTTCTACGAGAAATGTAGGGCCTGCGGCGAATGCATCCTATACCAGACCGGAGGCATATGCCCAATTGTAAGATGTCCAAAGAGCATGATGAACGGACCATGCGGCGGAATGTACAATGGCAAATGTGAAGTGGGGAGCTACAAAAGGGATTGCGCATGGATACTGATATATAATAGACTTAAAGATTTAGGAATGCTGGACCTATACAGAACATTCAAGCCTCCAAGAGACAACTCTAAACTTAATGTTGAACCGAGAGAAGTCGTATGGGTATAGGTGAGAGATTATGGAGAAAACCATATTCAGCAATTTAATGTCACATCTAAGTGCTGGAAGATTCACTTTCACCGGTGAGCTTGAACCTGAGAAGACCACAGACCTCAAAGAAGTAATTGAAACAGTGAATAGGCTGAAGGGTTACGTTGTAGCCTGTAACGTAACAGATAATCCTCAATCCTTCAGTTACATAAGCAGTTTAGCAGCGGCATACATAGTCCAGAGAGAAACAGGAATGGAAACAATATATCAGATTACATGCAGAGACAGGAATAGAATAGCTCTCATATCAGATCTCCTAGGAGCCGCCGCTCTAGGAATAAAGAATGTACTTGCATTAACTGGAGATCATACTCTGCTAGGAGACACACCACAGGCTAAACCAGTATTCGACTTAGATTCAGTCCAGCTAATCCACATGATAAATAGGATGGTTAATGAAGGGGAGGATTTAAACGGTAACAAAATAGAACACCCCCCAAGATTTCATGTAGGAGGGGGTGTGAATCCAAACGCAGAACCAATCGAAGCCGAACTTATAAAGTTCGAGAAGAAAGTGAAAGCTGGAGCTGAATTCTTCCAGACACAAGTTGTATTCGACATTGAAAGAGCAAAGGAGTTCCTAAAAGAAACTGAAAAATTTAACGTTCCAATCCTAATAGGGATATTCCCGCTTAAATCATATAAAGTCGCCGAGTACTTTGATAAGACGGTTCCAGGAGTCAACGTTCCAGCCGAACTTCTAGAAGCACTGGCAAGGGCCAAGAGAATACAAGATAAAAAAGAAAGAAAGAAGAGGTATATGGAGATAAATCTAGAATACTTTGTAGATTTCATAAAGGAACTGAAGAGAACGACTAATGCAGCTGGATGCCACATAATGTCCGTCGGATACGAAGAGATAATTCCATACCTCGTCAGAGCGGTAGAATAGTGAAGCATCCTCACCATCACAAGAAAACATCATTCCCCCGAGATGCTTACGAAGGTCACTATCGACCCCCGCAAGGGGCACAATTAATAGAACCCTTAAGC
>WAQA01000146.1 GCA_015520475.1 Candidatus Bathyarchaeota archaeon
CCAAAGGGGGGAGCAGGTTCGTCCTGCACACTCCCCAACCTCCCCTAATGGCTTCCGGTGGAAGCCCCATTCGATAGAGTGGGGAGGAAGTCACATCTGCCTTCTAAGCCATCCTCTAGCCCATCGTCTCATACAGGCCTCGGAGCAGAAGATGTATAGTTTATTGACGCAGCATGTCTTCCTAGTTACGGGTTTTCCACGGATCAGTTTGCCGCAGACCTGGCATCTCAAGGTGCATCGCCGTCATAATAAATAGACAGAAACTAATTTATAAGTTACGAAGTTATAATACTATAATTGGATGAGATTTGTATCCTCCATGTGAAGCTGTAGCGAGGTATGTTCTACCAATATTCAGATCCCTAATCGCGAAGGAGCTGATTGAGAAGTATAACTTTACGCAGCTTGAGGCAGCGGAGAAGCTGGGGACGACGCAGGCTGCGATAAGCCAGTACATCCACTCGAAACGCGGCTTGAAGGGAGTGAAGCAATTCGAGGATATCCTGCCGATAATACAGTCTGCTGCAAGCGATACTGCTAGACGAATCGCGAATGGAGAGATAAGCGGAGAGGAGATCATGCTTAAATTCTGTAAGTTGTGTGCGTCGCTCTGGGAAGAGAAGAAGATACTAGCGTGCCTTTCTTCTTAGCCTAACATGAACTCTTAGGTTGACGGATTCCTTATGCAATATTACCTCAGCGTAGATTATGTCAGACTCTTAGAGGTTTAAGGTCCTCATCTTTTATGGCTTTGACCTCCATCACCTTCTCTTTTCCCCCGCTATACTTGACCTTTACAGGCTCATCTTTTGGAGCGTCTGAGTATCGAACAGTTATTGCCGCGGCCTTCTCCAGCAGTTCTTCTTTCTCGTCTCCTATTAGCAGGGTTATTGGCCCTTTATATCCAATACCTTCCAAGTATGGGATTTTATGTTCCGTTGAGAGCAGCATGAGCCTCCTGTTCTCATCCTCGTTTCTTCCAACTATTATCTTTGCGGAGCCCACTCTGAAGTGTCTTCCAATCCTTAAGAGCATAACATCCCTTAACGTTAACCTCTTCTCGTGGTCCAGATGCTCCTTAAGTCTTCTGGCGAAGTTTGGGTCTGTTAGGAGGCATCCTCCAGATGGGTTGGGGTACTCGCATAGATTCAGGTTCTTCGCCAGCTCCATCTGGGGAAGCCTCCTTCTTCCCCGGATCGCTAGAAGCTGGTTCCTGTCAACCAATCCTTCTCTTTCAGGTTCGCTTTCAGGCAGGAGCCTTGCTGATAGTGGTCGAAGTATCTTTCCTTTTAGACCTGCTTCCCGCTCTATTATCTCCATAGCTCTCCTTCTCTGGGAGAATGGTCTCTCATCTAGGACCTCTCCGGTGACAAGGAAGTCTGCACCTATCTTCTCAGCTAACTCTCTGGCTTTTCTGAACATTAATATTCTGCAGTCTATGCATGGGTTCATCTGGCTTCCATAGCCATGTGGCGGATTGGCCACTATATCGAGGAACTCTTGCCCAAGGAATATTCTGTGAATCTTTATTCCCATATCCTTTATGAATCTGTTAACTGAACATTTGTCGCAGAGGCAGAATGGTGTTGTAAAGTTTACCGCTTCAACCTCCACTCCCTGTTTCATAATCAATTTTATGGCTAGCATACTATCTAGGCCGCCTGATAATAGGGCCAGCGCCTTAGGCTTCCTTACTTTCACTCTGGAATCGTTGCATGTTGTGGTTGTCATGGCCTCCACCATTAATCAATCATGTCCTATTAATGTTGGGGGTTCTTCAGATCTCTCCAACCAATATGGATCTCACAATGACCTCGAAGTCTATTATCATATTATGTGCGATCTCTTTTATCTTACAGAGCATTAAGGAATCGCCATATTTAAACTTCAAAGGGTTCATCTATGTTTGAAGATTATCTCTGATAATCTATCCATAATTATTTATTAAATCTCGCCTAGGGAAGGTGTTGGTTTTATGGTATTGTTGTGGATCTGTTAGGGCTGGATGTGAGCGGAGGGTTGGCGCAGTATTTAGATGATAATTCTTTCGGAGGGCTTGTTTCAGTCTTCTGACCGGTTTATATCGTTCTTTTGATTGAGTGAACTGCCCCGCCCTTTTCGGATGGGTTTCCAGCGTTCAACCGAGGATTTACGCACACCAGTCACATCCGCTGGTTTTGAGGCTGGTCACAGCTCCCCCACTCCATAGAACCCATCAACCCATGGGCCATATTTACGCATACATTCAAATCCCCACCCTTACAGACGGGATCTCCTTGAAAGAATTTAGATCTGTC
>WAQA01000147.1 GCA_015520475.1 Candidatus Bathyarchaeota archaeon
GAGCATATCTATCCATTTCTAATCACGCATCCTTCTATATATCTACTAATCTTTTATATAACTATTTATGTTTTTATAAATTATTTGGGAAATAAATATATTTCTCCCTTTTTCTTTATAGCTGAAAAGGGAGGTTAAGAGATGGAATGCAAAAGTATTGCTCGAATAGAAGCTGTTGCTTTGATAATCTTGGTCGCCGCGTTATCTTGGCAAACCTACATTCTTTCAAACATTAAGGCATCCTCTGAGCCCGTATCTTTAAGTGGTGCAGGAGCTACTTTTCCAGCCCCACTCTACCAAAAGCTAAGTGAAGAATTCTACATCCTCACCGGCATAAGAGTAGATTATGAGCCGATAGGAAGTGGCGGAGGAATAGCACAGCACATCGCGAAGACTGTTGACTTTGGAGCTACTGATCCTCCGATGAAGCGTGAAGAATTTGAAGCAGCCCCCAACACTTTGCATATTCCAGCCACGATCGGAGGCGTCGTTGTCATATACAATATTCCTGGAGTACCCAAGGGACTCAACTTCACAGGAGAAGTTCTCGCAGATATCTTTAGACGTAACATCACCAGATGGAATGACCCTAGGATTCAATCTCTCAATCCAGGTGTGACCTTACCAGACCATGAGATAATCGTCGTGCACCGGTCGGACTCTAGTGGAACAACGAAGGTTTTCACAAGTTTCCTTTCAGATGAGAACGAGGCTTGGAGAAGAGATTTTGGAGCAAGCAAGGTCATTAGCTGGCCTGAAGAAACAATTGGGGGGAAAGGAAACCCCGGCGTAGCAGCCGCGGTGCAGCAAAACCAGTATTCCATAGGTTACGTTGAGCTCTCATACGCGCTTCAAAATAATATTCCATATGGCAGAATAATGAATGCCGCTGGGAAGTTCGTTGAACCTTCAATAGAGACTCTTAGTGAGGCAGCTGCAGCAGCATCACTGATCCTACCACGTGGAGATCAAAGCTGGGCCCAAGTTGGAAGCTACTTCAACCTACATAAGGTTAAAGATCCTGGTAATGGCTACCCGATAACGAGCTTCTCGTACATTATCGTCTACAAGGAACTAAATGTTATACCAGGGATGACCCGGGAGAAAGCTGAGGCTCTCGTACGATTCTTATGGTTTGTAACGCATAGTGGACAATATTATGCATCTAAACTTTCATATGTCCCGTTGCCGCGAGAAGTTATACTTCATAATGAGGATACGATAAAGATGATAACTTTCAATGGCGAGCGGCTGGTTGATTGGGCATAGAAGCAGAAAGGAGAAAATAGAGACATGAAGGTACGTAAAGAACACAGATTTTTTATGAATGTAGGAATATCTGGAGATCACCTGTTCAGTATATTCCTCATGCTGATTGCATGTAACATAATACTTATTTTGGGTCTCATGCTCTACGAGATTATCAGATACTCATGGCTTTCAATAGAGACTTATGGATTAGGTTTCCTGTGGGGAACTAAGTGGCAGCCTGTTCCCCCAAACCCCGAGATGCCTCCTTCATTTGGAGCTCTACCTCTAATTTGGGGAACACTAGTCACATCCGGTATAGCACTTCTACTTGGAGTTCCGGTAAGCCTCGGAGTAGGCTTAGCCCTCTCAGAGTTTGCTCCAAGACGCTTCACATACATTGTTTCCTTTCTCATCGAGCTGCTTGCAGCTATACCAAGCGTCATTTACGGTCTCTGGGGAATCTTCGTTCTAATTCCATTTCTTCAAGTAAACGTGTATCCAATCCTTCAGTCAGTTTTCGGTTTTCTACCTTTCTTTCAAGGTTCTATACGGGGCCCATGCGTATTGACGGGGGGAATCATCCTTGCAGTAATGATCATCCCAACAGTCTCATCTGTTTCAAGGGATGTCTTCGCGATGGTTCCTTGGGAGCAGAGAGAAGCGATTATGGCGCTGGGAGCTACAAGGTGGGAAACAGCTAAACTTGTCATGAACTATGCGAGATCAGGGATTGTCGCGGCTGTAATCCTTGGATTAGGTAGAGCCATAGGAGAGACTATGGCTGTCACAATGGTTATTGGAAACTCATTCAACCTCTTTGATTCACTTTTCGATCCTGCTTATACTCTCGCGTCCATCATAGCAAATGAGTTTACTGAAGCCAGTTCTCCTCCTGTATACATATCCGCCCTGATAGAGGTGGGACTCATACTCTTCCTCCTTTCACTCGCAATTAACGTGATGGCAAGACTGATAATCTGGCGGACTGCGAAAAAGTTTGGAGGAACATAAAGTGGACAGGTATACATTCAGGAAGATCAAAAGTCACATGATGATCTTGCTATCCTACTTGGCATTGATAATCGCAGCAGTTCCATTAATAAGTATTCTAATGGAGATCATCTTAAGAGGAGCACCTGCCCTAAACCTTCAGTTTCTAACCGAACGTATACCTCCTCTAGGCCAACCTGGCGGAGGAATTGGTCCAGCGATACAGGGAACCCTGATCATTGTTGGAATGGCATCTTTAATCGGGGTTCCAATAGGCGTTCTTTCTGGAATCTATCTTTCGGAGTATGGAGATACACGACTGGCCTCGGTCTTGAGATTTCTAAATGACGTTTCGACAAATATACCTTCAATCGTTATCGGAATATTCGGCTGGACATTCGTCGTTGTCGCTGTAGGCTGGTCTGTCATCGCAGGAGCCTTCGCCTTAGCTGTGATGATGATTCCAGTTGTTACCAGAACAACCGAGGAATCCTTAAAGCTCGTGCCACTGGCCGTGAGGGAGGCAGCATTAGCTCTTGGAGTTCCAAGATGGAA
>WAQA01000148.1 GCA_015520475.1 Candidatus Bathyarchaeota archaeon
CGGAGATGTGTATAAGAGACAGGGTGAGATCTAGCGGAGAAGGTGAATCATCAACTTCCCTTCTTAGCTATGAGAAGCTAGGTAGCATCCGAGAATATCTCTATGTGGAATGGAGTTGCAGTATCCGTTAATGTTGAGGTTAGTTATATGTCGATTAGGTTGAGGGTTGACTGTTACGAGGCTGGTATAGGAGCCGTAGGTGGGCTGGCTACTTTCCATAATAATCTCTATCCCCGACTATTAAGGAGAGGCTTCGAAGTTAAAACATTCTCTATGAAGTTTAGGGAGGATCTTCCGACAAGGGAGGATTTTAAAGGTGTCATAATAAGACGTCCATCATCAGATGTAGATCTGGACGTTGCATATGCATGGACGTTTGATGTTCTCCATCAATATGGAATTGATGTCGACTATCTCTCTCCATCTCAAATATATTTTGTTCCCAGATACTTCACGAACTTCGCTTCTGTTCCTTCACCCTATAGGATGGCTTTGGCTGATCTCTTCTCGCCGCATGATTGGATGTCATATCTCAGAAGCGCGATCTTCGCTTGGATGCATCCAGATCTGATTCAGGCGATCTTTCTCCATTCAACCGAGCCTGGTAGGAGAGGTGGAGTCTGGCATATGAACATTAATGGAACATCTGAAGAACTAGACTTTAAAGATTTCAATTTCAGAGTTAAGGGGGAGTTTGCTCAGTCTTTCTTTAGCGGGCTTAGACTAATAAGGGATCTAGAATTTCCTTTAACGTTTAGGATTCTGCAGAGGCAGCCTGACTCCGCCCTCTTCACCGTCAGCAAAATACATAGGAAAGAATATCTTCTCGGATTGAGGGCTCATGGTGCAAGGTTCGGAAGAATCGAGGATAGAGTCTTTGCCATCTATCACGGTGTTGATGTGGAGCATTATAAACCCCTAAGTCATGTTGAAAAAGAAGGGTTTAGGATAGGTTTTATAGGACGATGCAGTCCTGTTAAGGGGGTTGACATAATCCCAGAGCTCGCTTCGCTCTTGAAGGATAGAATACCGGATGTATCTCTCCATATAGTTACAAAAACAAATGTTCAGGATCCATATTATCTTGAGTTACTGGATAAGATTCACCAGATGAAGGTGGATGACATAGTCTACATAGATAATACATTTTATAATTCGAATGAGAAGGTTAGGATAATAAATTCTTGGGATCTACTTCTCTGTCCATCAAGATATGAGCCGCAGGGTCAAGTTGATTTAGAGGCTATGGCCTGCGGTGTTGTACCAGCTGTCGGGCTTGGAGGTTTACGTGAGAAGGTTGTTGACGGCTTCAACGGGATATGGATAAACCCATATGATGTTAGGGAGACCGCTGAGAAGATCTATCAATTCTATAAGGGTGAATATAAAGGCTCAAGCGTTGATGTCCTAAGGGAGAACTGCAGGGAGACCGCTGAGAAGATTTGGGATTGGGATAAGCGGGCTGATGCTCATAAAGAGGTTTACATGTATCTCTTGGATGGGCGTGTAGATGAGGTGATGAGTGATCTTCAAGAACTTTTACTTCCAAAAGTCGATCTATAATGAATCATACGTTTAGCCTTGTTGGTGTGGGGGTTCTCATCTGTAAGGTTCCTCCCAAGATGTAGACTCGGAGAGATGGATGGCGATTATAATGTCTCGCTGGATACGTCTAGGTGAAGCTTATTGAGGTTGGGATGGTTCTCTAAGTCTGTGGAGGCTGCGTCTCTGCATGGGCTGATGCTTCTCTCTGCAAGTATAATTATTGAAGCGGGAAGCCCATGCGGTGTTAAAGGGCAATCTACTATGTTGAGGCTTGCTCATGTTGCTTAATGATGTTAGAAGAGACTATCTCTTGGATAGGTGGGTTGTTATAGCTACGGCTAGACGGAAGAGGCCTACAGACTTCATTAGTAAGAGAGAGGTGAGGAGAGAGTCTAAATGTCCCTTCTGCCCTGGAAATGAACATATGACCCCCCCAGCCACGCTTGTATACCTCTCCTCTAGGGGCAGCATTCTAAAGGAGACTGAACATGGAGATACACGTTTTAGAGATTGGCTTATTAGGTGTGTTCCAAACTTATATCCTGCCTTCTCTCCTCCTGGGGAAGATGTAGATCTTGAGGTTGATGACTCTGGAAGTGGATGTGTGAGAAGAGCTGCTGTTGGTCACCATGAAGTCCTGATAGAATCTCCCATCCATGATGAGCATCTAGGATCAGCTAGGATTATCCAGCTCATTCACGTTATCAATGCATGTATTGATCGTTATCGATATCTCTCCTCTCGTCCCTATGTTAAGTACGTTTCAATCTTTAGGAATTATGGAGCTGATGCTGGAGCTTCCCTCTCTCATGCGCATACACAGATAATGGCTGTTCCCTTCATACCTAAGATAGTGTCTGAAGAGTTAGGGTCAAGTAGAAGATTCTGGAGTGTAAATGAAGAGTGTATATTCTGTAACGTTATTAAGATGGAAATGGATGGTCCACGCTTTGTATGGGCAAATAAAAGCTTTGTTGTGTTTGCTCCATGGGCCAGTGTTCATCCCTTCGAGTTCTGGATTGTTCCTAGAGAACATCAAAATATTATTTCTGAGATGGATGAGGGAGAGATCCGTGACTTAGCTGAAGCCATGAGGGTCTGTTTTGGAGGATTGAAGCGTCTACTGAATGATCCATCATATAACCTTGGCTTCCACATGGCTCGTAGAGAATATTATCATTGGCATATAGAGGTCTATCCTAGGTTGGCGATATGGGCTGGATTCGAGAAGAGCACTGGAACGTACATAAATGTTGTCTCTCCAGAGGATGCAGCTTCAAACTTAAGAGAGGCATTCCAGGAGGAAGAAGAGATTATCCATTCGGGTTCTCCAAGTTAGTTGCGCCTTCTCTCATTCTAATTACTTCTGGAACAGATGATTGTCTTAGCGAATGGACTGTAGGGCTTACTCTTCACCATCTTATTTTCTTGGAGATTTTGAATTAGCCGTAATGGTTGAATGTTGTTCGATTAATATATATGGTGTTGTAGGGGGCTGTCGTTACTAGGCTTGAACAATCTGTTCTTATATTAAACTGTCCCTCTAAGAGCTTCACTGTGGAAACTATGAAAGTTGTGGGAGAAGCTACCTCCTTACAACTCCGAATCGGTATCCCCTATCTTCAAGGAGAACCTCGTATCCTCTCTCCTTTCCAACCTGTATCAAGTTCCTCCTTTTATCATCCGAGACCCAGCTGGCCAAAACTTCTCCAGCGAATATCGTGTGGTCTCCAGTGTCAAGTATTCCAGTGACTTTACACTCCATATTTACTATGCACTCCTTTATTAGTGGAGGTTTAACTTTGCTGGCTGGCATCGGTGTTAGTCCTGTTTCCTTAAATTTGTCAACGTATCTTCCGGAGTGTGTTCCGCAGTAGAGGACTTCTTCAGCCATATCTTCTCCTGGAACTGCCAATACAAACTCTCCTGTCTCCGATATTAATTTGTGACTGTACCGTGTCTTTCCAACGGATATCGCCACCCTGTCTCTTATACACATCTCCG
>WAQA01000149.1 GCA_015520475.1 Candidatus Bathyarchaeota archaeon
AAGGCTCTTAGGGATGGAGATTGGAAGGTCACGGCGACTCTATGGATGAATCGGGAAGTAATCTCTGTAAATTCAGATGCTGGATATGATAGGCTATACGGTTTAGCCGTGGATGTTGGAACAACAAAGGTTGCAGCCTACCTTCTAGACCTCAATACTGGAGGGATAGTTGCAGCGTCCTCAAGGATGAACCCTCAAATACCATACGGTGAAGATGTGATATCAAGGATAACCTACATAATGAAGGATGAAGAGAAGAACCTTAAAACATTACATAAACGTGTAATCGAATGCGTCAATGATATGATAGTGGATCTCTGCGGGGAGGCAGGTGTATCCCCGGAGGACATATACGACGTCACCATAGTTGGGAACACCGCTATGCATCATATCTTCTTAGGGCTCTCCCCGAAGTATGTCTCATTATCGCCCTACCCAGCCGCTCTACAATCCTCAATAAACATCAAAGCAAGAGAGGTTGATGTCAAGGTTAATCCAGGCGCATATGTACATGCACTGCCGAACATAGCTGGTTTCGTTGGAGCCGATGCAGTGGCTGATGCGTTGGCAACGGAGATCCATGAATCCGAGGAGATATCTATACTCGTCGATATAGGGACGAATACTGAGGTGATATTGGGGAATAGGGAGAGGCTTATAGCCTGCTCATGCGCCTCCGGACCTGCATTTGAAGGCGCCCATATAAAGCATGGTATGAGAGCTGCAACTGGAGCCATAGAGCATGTATGGATCAACCCTGAAGATTTAGAGGCTAACTACTCAACCATTGATGATGCCAGGCCTAGGGGGCTCTGCGGCTCAGCAGTAATAGATGCTGTAGCATGGATGTTAAGGGTGAATATCATATCTTGGGATGGACGGTTCAATACGGATCTAGATACTAGAAGGGTGAGGGTGAAGGATGGAAACCCAGAGTTTGTGATAGCATGGAAGGACGAATCTGAAGCTGGAGACGACATCGTTATAACGCAGAGGGATGTGAGGGAGATACAGCTTGCAAAGGCAGCAATCTACACCGGCATCTCAATCCTAATGAAGAATATGAATGTTGATTTGGATGATATAGGGCGGGTCTACGTGGCTGGCGCGTTCGGGAACTATATTGATCCGGAGAGCGGAAGGATAATTGGGATGCTGCCTGACATCCCGCTTAGAAGGATAGAGTTCGTTGGGAACACAGCCGGTTCAGGGGCGAGGGCAACCTTAAAGTCGACGGAGATGAGGAGGAAGGCAGAGATCATAGCTAAGCAGATCGAGTATGTAGAGTTAGGGGCTGACCCAAACTTCCAAAGAGAATTCATTAAGGCGTTATATCTACCTCATAAGGAGATTGAACGTTTCCCCATGGTTGCCGAGATGCTGAGGCAGTATGCCGCCCATAAATCCGCGGGCAGATAAAACATATATAAATGCTGGCTCCAATGAAGAGTACAGCGTTCCAGTTTGGTGATGATGTTATGCGTGATTTAATCGCTGAAAGGCTCCGATCAATCAAGCCTTCAGGAACCCTTGCAATGGCTGAGAAGGCCCGTGAACTCGCCTCTTCTGGAAGGAGAATCCTCCACCTCGAAGTTGGTGAACCTGACTTCGGAACACCTGAACATATCAAGGAGGCAGCCTATAAGGCGATAAAGGAAGACTTTACACATTACACGTCAAGTAGGGGGATAGCAAGTTTAAGGGAGGCAATATCAGATGATCTCCGAAGAATAGGGGTGAATGCTGATCCAGATAAGGAGATAATAGTGATTCCTGGATCAAAGTTTGGAATTTACTGTTCATGCCTAGCAACATTAAATCCTGGAGATGAAGTTCTGGTTTTAACGCCGACTTGGCCGACGCATTTCACCTGTGTAGAGTTCGCCCAGGCAAGGGTTGTTGAGGTTCCATGCGGAGACACATACAGCCTAGACGAGGAGAACCTGAAGGAGAGAATAAATGAGAAGTCAAGGATGATTCTCATATGCTCCCCAAACAATCCATGCGGTGGAGTTCTAGGTAGAGATGAGATGAGGATCATAGCGGACTTAGCTGAGGATCACAACCTCCTCATACTATCAGATGAAATATATAATAAGATAGTTTATGATGGGGTGGATGCTCCGTCAATAGGAACATTCGAGAACGTTAAGGATCAAGCGATAATCGTGAATGGCTTCAGCAAGGCATACGCGATGACCGGTTGGAGACTGGGATACATAGTTGCAAATGAGAAGGTTATAGAGGCTATAAACAGGATTATTCAGTCCTCAACAACCTGTCCGACAAGCTTCGTTCAGAAGGCTGGGGAGGCAGCCTTGAGGGGGCCGCAGGAATGTATCCGGAGAATGGTTGAGGAGTATGATCGTAGAAGAAGATTCATGGTTGAGAGGCTTAATGGGATAGAAGGGGTTGAATGCGTCATGCCTAAGGGAGCATTCTACGTCTTCCCAGACCTCTCAACATTTAAGATGTCAAGTATGGAGATATCTATGAGGCTGCTTGAGGAGAAGGGGGTCTGCTCAACCCCTGGAAGCGTATTCGGAGGCTGCGGTGAAGGGCATATACGCCTCTCATACGCTACCAGCCTATCCACAATCTCGGAGGCACTGGACAAGATTGAAGAGTTCCTCTCAAACATTTCATAAAGGGACGATCCAAACCATCAATGGAGGTTACATCTATGCATAGGATAGCTGTTGTTACGGCTGGCGGAGACGCTCCTGGAATGAACGCTGCCATAAGATCAATAGTTCGATCAGCAATCCATGAAAGGCTTGAAGTGATAGGTTTTGAGAGGGGATATGCTGGGCTCATAGCTGGACAGGCAAGGATGATGATGGCTAGATCTGTAAGCGGAATAATCAATCTTGGAGGAACCATCCTGAAGACTCATCGATGCGAGGAGATGAAGACCCCTCAGGGACTGAGGAAGGCCGCTGATGTCCTAAGAAAGTTTAAGATTGAAGGTTTGATTGTGATAGGTGGGGATGGAACCTTCAGGGGTGCAAGTAGACTCCACGAGGTCAGCGGGGTTCCAATAGTAGGTGTACCGGCAACAATCGATAATGACGTCGCCGGAACAGATACGACGATAGGCTTCGACACAGCTGTTAATACTGCCCTCTCAGCCATAGACAAGATACGTGACACTGCAACGTCGCATGAGAGGATATTCGTGGTTGAGGTTATGGGGAGGAGACGTGGCTTCCTAGCCTTAGAGGTTGGATTGGCCGGCGGAGCAGAGGAGATACTGGTTCCTGAAATCGAATTTGACTTGGACGCTATATGTGAGAGGCTTAAGATGGCTAGGGAGGAAGGGAAAACCTCCGAGATAATCGTGATGGCTGAGGGAGCAGGTAATTCACGGAGAATAGCAGATTACATAGCTGAGAAGACAGGTTTCCAGGTTCGCTTAACGGTTCTAGGCCATATACAGAGGGGAGGCCCTCCAACAGCGAAGAGTAGGATTCTAGCATGCCAGTTCGGATATGAAGCTGTAAAGTTGCTTCTCGGAGGAGTGGAGAAAGCCGCCGTTGGAATAAGAGATGGAAGAATAGTCTCCGTCGACTTAGATTACACCTGGAAAGAGACTAAGGAGTTGGATATGAGACTTTATAGGCTGGCTCAGGTTCTATCCGCTTAGAACCGTCAAACAAACCCTCCACATCCTTTATCTGCCTCTCTTCCGCGGGAGGATCCTGTCTGGGGCTTTGATGAACCGTGAAGGATCTCCATGGCTCAGGTTGATGGGGAAGCCTAACGAAAGCCGGGATAATTCATCTGGATAACACTTCAATTATGAAATGAGCATATGCTCTCGAGGCATCCGTAACCTCCCTTAGATCTACGTGTTCATTCACTTTATGTGCTTGATTCAGGCTTCCAGCTCCAAAAATCACTGTTGGAATCCCCCTTTCAACGAGATGAACCATCTCGCATGTAGCGTTGAACCCTATTATCCTCGGATGTCTACCGATGCCCTCCTCAACCGCCCTGATCATAACCTTTACGGCCTCTGAGTTCTCCTCTATCTCTGATGGGAGGATTGTGGAGTATCTCTCCAGCTTATACTTGAATTCAGGATCATCCATCCTTATATCATCCAGTAATCCAGTTAATTCCTCCTCCACCATTCCAGGCTGCTCTCCAGGAATCAATCTTCTCTCAATTGAGGCTTCACATAGATCTGGAACAACATTATCTTTCTCTCCACCCCTTATCGTTCCAACCGAGACTGTTGGGCATCCTAGAAGCCTATGTCTCCTATCCCCTAAACGTTTAGAGTATTCTTGGATGGCTGTGATTGCCCTAGCCATCTTATAGATCGCGTTGACTCCCATCTCAGGTGAGCTGGAATGTGCTGCCCTCCCATACGTGATAAGCCTCCACCTCATAACTCCTTTATGGGCAACCCCTATATTCAGTTCTGTAGGTTCCCCTACAACGGCCATGTCAGCATAGTATCTTCCCTCCGATAGTATATCCCTTGTCCCGTTGCAGTAGGTCTCTTCATCTGAGACTAGAAATGTCATTATCTTTCCCTTCAATTCAGCATCTGAGTTCAAGGCTGCCTCTACAGCTGTGAGCCAGGCAGCTATGGATGCCTTCATATCGGCTGCTCCTCTCCCATAGAGTCTTCCGTCGATGACTTCCCCGGAGAATGGATCTACGATCCAATCCTCCTCTCTCTCAGCTGGGACAGTGTCAACATGTCCATCAAATATTATGGATGATCCCTCGCCTAGATCTAATACTCCAACCAGATATGTAGCCTCAGACCTTAGGCTGTATTG
>WAQA01000150.1 GCA_015520475.1 Candidatus Bathyarchaeota archaeon
GCTTCAAACACATCCATATCCTCACTCTCCAACATTATTTCTGCCGATACTCCATTTCAGAGCTATGGTTCAGCTTTCAGCGGCCCAGATTTGGGCCGCTAAGGGCAAATATATAATCTCTCCATACACCTTAATTAATAAGGTATCTTTTACAGACTCTTAAATCTCATTGGGTTAGGGGTTATTGGCTGGATCCGAGAGGCTCAGCTAACAACAAAAAACAAGATTGAAGAAGAATTTAAGCCTAACGCTATCAATTAAATTTAAAAATTGACGGATATCCCTTGATCCTCAACCGTCTTCACGCCTTTACCATATGTAGTGAAGGGAAGCGAAAGGTATATAAATAAAAAAATCAGTTACAATTATGTAACTGATGTAAAATCTGAAACAATAAAAGTAACCATCTCACGACAAGATTCGCTTTTTACAGCAGAAAAATACGAAGTGGAGGATGGTGTTGTATGGGTGAAATTAGAGTGGCATTAGCTGGGATAGGCAACTGCGCATCAGCACTCGTCCAAGGCGTCAAATACTACAGCAACGCAAAGGTAGGCGACGTTGTACCTGGACTCATGCACGTAGACTTCGGAGGATATCATATCAGAGACATAAAGTTCGTAGCTGCATTCGACGTGAACAGACTGAAAATCGGAAAGGATCTGAGCGAGGCAATCTTCACAGAACCTAACTGCTGCGTAAGATTCGCCAATCCAATGCCTAAACTAGGCGTCAAAGTACTTCCTGGACCAGTACTTGACGGAGTAGCAGAGCACATGAAAGAACCATTCAAAGTATACGGTGAAGACGATGATCCAGTGGATGTCAGCGAAGTCCTAAAGGAGGTTGATGCAGACATGCTGCTAAACTTCCTTCCGGTAGGCAGCTACAAAGCCACACGTTACTATGC
Source organism: Candidatus Bathyarchaeota archaeon (assembly GCA_015520475.1). GTDB lineage: Archaea > Thermoproteota > Bathyarchaeia > Bathyarchaeales > WAQA01 > WAQA01. The sequence goes on from WAQA01000150.1 coordinate 911, forward strand.
TGAAGCAGCAATGAAAGCTGGCTGCGCCTTCATAAATTGCATTCCAGAATTCATCGCAAGCGATAAGGAATGGGCTGGAAGATTTGAAGCAGCCGGCCTCCCCATAGCCGGAGACGACGTAAAAAGCCAGCTCGGCGCAACAATCCTTCATAGAACATTGGTTAGGCTCTTTGTTGACCGAGGAGTCATAGTTGACGAAACCTACCAGCTGAACATAGGTGGAAACACCGACTTTCAGAACATGACTATGGAAGAGAGACTGAAGACAAAAAGGATAAGCAAGACAGAAGCTGTTACAAGCATGGTTCCATATGAAGTTCCAACAAGGATAGGACCATCGGACTATGTACCGTTCCTAGGAGACAAGAAGATATGCTACATACACATAAAAGGAAGGAAATTCGGAAACCAGCCTGTGACGGTCTCTGCAAAATTAGAAGTTGAGGACTCACCTAACAGCGCCGGCATGGTCATAGACGTTATAAGAGCAGTGAAACTTGCACTTGACAGAGGAATATCCGGGCCTTTAATCAGCATCTCAGCGTACGCCTTCAAGCATCCACCAATCCAAGTTGAGGATCAAGTAGCTCGAAGATGGGTTGAAGAGTTCATACAGGGAAAGAGGGAACGATGAAGCGGAGGAGACAGAGAACAAAATCGAGATCCACATCCCAGATTTTATGTATAACTCGACACATCGCAGATTCGTCCCTCAAAGAACATGATTAACCCTTGAGAGGATAGGTTAAGAATTTCATGTCAACATGCTCTTCCAACCTTAGGATGGAGGAAAAATGAAGGCTCTAATAATTGCGGCTGGACGGGGTGAAAGGTTAAGGCCGTTCACAGACGAGAAACCTAAACCTTTAACCCCACTCTTAGGACTGAGACTGATCGAGAGAGTTATACTCTCAGCAAGAGAGGCTGGAATAAGGGAATTCGTGATAGTAACCGGTTATATGGGTGAAGATATCATAGATTTTCTAGGCGACGGATCAAGATACAACGTGAGAATAGAATATGTAAGGAACGGCTTCTGGGACATGGGAAACGGAGTCTCAGTGTATGAGGCAAGAGAGCTACTGAAAGAGAGATTCATCCTTCTAATGTCAGATCATATCTTCCATCCTAAGATCCTAAAGGAGCTGAAGGAGATAGATCTGGAGAGGGAGGAATGTATACTCTGCGTCGATACAGGAATGAGATATGTAATAGACATAGAGGACGCCACCAAAGTTAAAGTCATAGACGGAAAGATCATAGATATAGGAAAGAACCTTAAGGATTATAATGGAGTGGACATGGGCATATTCCTATGCTCACCGAGCATCTTCAAGGTTCTAGAAGAGAACATAAGAGAGGGAAGATACTCACTTACAGAGGGAATAAAGAAACTGGCTGAGCAGGGTAAGATGAGGGCGCACCTAATAGATGACGATGAAAGCTACTGGATAGATATCGACACCTTCCAAAGCCTAAAATTTGCGGAGAGAATACTCCTCTCTGAAATGATAAAGGAGACAGATATCAAACTTGAGAGGATACATATCCATACCGAGAACTTACAAGACACACGTATCGACATCTTCCCAACCAAGAATCAGGATCCACAAGAAAGTATAAGATAGGATATGCCCTAAACCGTCGGATTTAAGCAGCTATTCTATAAAGGGACAACACAACAGGAAAAGACATTAAAATTATATTTTTAGGTTTCCTTCTTTAATCAACGGCTAGATGGAACCGTATCAAAGAGGAGACATATAATGATATATGAGAAGATAATTAACCGGAGAACCATCAGGAGATACCTAAACAGAGAAGTGCCCCGTGACGTACTGATTAGATGCGTAGATGCCGCGAGACTCTCACCATCAATGGCAAATAAACAACCTCTAAAGTACATAATCGTGAACGATGAAGAACTCTTAGAGGAAGTGTTCAGCACACTCCATTGGGCAGGATATCTACCTGACTTCTCACCATCAAAAGAGGAGATGCCTAGAGCATACATAATCATCCTCCTAGACAGAGAAATCTCGGAGTACGGTGACTACGACGCTGGAATAGCAGCAATGAGCATATCTATGGTGGCATATGATGAGGGACTTGGAACATGCATATTAGCCTCCATCGAAAGAGAACGGTTAAGAGAGATACTTAGGATTCCTGAGAAGCTGGAGATAAAGTTGGTTGTAGCCCTCGGATACCCGGCTGAGAGACCCATAATCGAAGAGATGGAAGAAGACAACGTTAAATATTGGCTTGACAACCAAGGAACATTACATGTTCCAAAAAGGAAGCTGGAGGAGATAATGTTCTGGAACAGACTTAACACGCCCCCTGCATAAGCAGGTATTCCCATGGTCCTCGCAGCCTCCAAGAACAGTTTTAAGATAGAGTCCCCTGATTGAAAAAGAGATACTATAGCCAGCTATGATTAAAATGTGGATCTTATAAGTAGCATAGAACCTACATGTTCTTTACAGTCACCATCAATCAGGCCCTCTAATCTCCCTTCTGATGATCTCCCTAGCTACGATTACTCCGCTGGCGCTTGCCTGTATCAATCCACGAGTTACCCCGGCGCCATCACCTATAGTAAACAGGTTAGGAATCTTTGTTTCAAGGGATCTATTCAGCTCCAACCTTGAGGAATAAAATTTAACTTCTGTTCCATAGAGGAGTGTATGCTTCGAGTATACTCCAGGAGCAACATTATCTAACGCCTTCAGCATCTCACGTATATCAGTCAAGTATCTGAATGGAAGAACAAAGCTCAGGTCTCCCGGAGTCGCTATCTTTAATGTTGGATCAACAATGCTTCTTTTAATTCTCTCCTCCGTTGATCTACGGCCTGCATCCAGATCTCCAAGCCTCTGAACTATCACACCTCCACTTAAAAGGTTCGTTAAACGCGCCAAGTACTCTCCATATGCAATAGGCTCCTTGAACGGTTCAGTGAATGACGTGCTAACCAGAACAGCGAAGTTAGTGTTCTCAGTCTTTCTCTCAGCATAGCTCTGTCCATTAACGCTTACAACCCCATCATAAGACTCGGTTATAACTTCACCATAGGGATTCACACAGAAAGTTCTAACTTGATCATCAAAGGCCTTAGAGTAGTAGATGAATTTAGGTTCATATAATATGTTTGTGAGCTCCTCCATTACTGACGCTCTAACCTCAACCCTCACACCAACATCAACCGGATTATTCAAGGTTCTCAGACCTAAAGACTGAGCTTCACACTTAAGCCATTCAGCTCCACTCCTACCAGGAGCAATAATAACGTATCTTCCAAACACGGCGTCTCCGTTAACCGTTTTAACCCCCCTAACCTTACCGTTCTTAACTATGATACTCTTCACTTCCTCCCTAGTTCTGATCTCAACCTTACCATTCAGTTCCCTTCGCATCCTCTTCAGAACCTCAAAGCATTTCTCCGTTCCCAAATGACGAATCTTCTGTCTAATCAGCTTTAACCCAGCGAATGACGCTTTTCTCTCTATCCTATCAATCTCATCCGAGTCTTCACCATAAAGTTTCTGAGGCCCACCAAACTTTACGTAGATGCTATCTACATAATCAAGTAAGTTGGCAAGTTCTCTAGTCGTCATATACTCGTTTAACCATCCGCCGACCTCGGTGGAGAGAGTCAGCTTCCCATCGCTGAAAGCTCCGGATCCACCCCATCCAGAGAGTAAAGTGCATGGATCACACTTTATGCAGCCCAGCCCTCTATTAGCCGGACATCTCCTCTTATCCATCTCCGGACCTTTATCCAACATTATTACACTTAGATCCGTGTTCCTTGCAAGTTCAAGGGCTGAAAAGATTCCAGCCGGACCAGCTCCAACAATTACCACATCATACTGCAATATCACTGTCCCTTCCTAAATGCCAATTAGATTAATGGTGAAGAAGCATTTAAAAATAGTTTCGTTTTTTAATACCTTGAAGAACTGTAAAAGAAGAAGATGATGCCTCCGCCGATTTGGATCTGCCATACAAAAGATAAAATTTAACCTAGAGAGGCTGCCAAGGTCAACGTAGAATGATATGTTCCCCATCCACTCTCCCATCAGTAATATACAACAATTCTTATATCCAATTCTAATCAATATCCATCTGTAACCATAGCAGTGATTGAGAAATGATTCAAGAACATATCTTCAGGGCTTATGATATCCGAGGAATATATGGTAGAGACCTCACCAGAGAATCAGCCTTTAAGATTGGGAGAGCCATATCAACATATCTTAACGGTGAAGGAAGGAACGTTATCGTCGGCAGAGATGTCAGGACAAGCGGGGAGGCTTTAGAGAACGCTCTAATCGACGGACTGATTGAGGGAGGATGCAACGTTGAAGATTTAGGGGTTGTTACAACACCAATACTTTACTTCTCAACCTTCCATTATAGCAGGGACTGTGGAGTGATGGTTACAGCCTCGCATAATCCACCTGAATGGAACGGCTTCAAAATCTTAACTAGTGAAGGGTTCATCTGTGAAGGAAGAGGCATGGAAGACATAAAGGAGATCGCTGTGAAAGGCAGATTCAACAGGGCAGAACCAGGTGAAAAGAGAAGAAGAACAGAGGCTTTACAGGACTATAAAGAGTATGTTCTCGGAAAGATTGGTTTAGATAGGGAATTGAAGGCTGTACTTGATCCTGGAAATGGATCCTGCTCACTTCTAATGCCAGATTTATATCAGGAGGCTGGAATAGAATCTACAATATTGAATCCTGAACCCGACGGGAACTTCCCCGCCCGCTCCCCAAACATAACGGATCAAGCATTGAAAGAGATATCCAGAGTCGTCCTAGAAGAGAAGGCTGATTTTGGAGTGGGATTTGATGGGGATGGAGATCGATGCGCCTTCGTAGATGATAAGGGCAGAATCGTACCTGAAAACACAATCCTCATAATATTAGCGGAGCATTACCTAAAGGAGAGGAGAGGAGCGCCAATAGTGTACGAGGTGAGCTGTTCAATGAGTGTAGAGGAGGCTATCCGCTCATTAGGCGGAAAACCAATCGTTAGCCGTATAGGCCACACATACATTTATGAGAGGATGATCCATGAAGGCGCAGTCTTCGGCGGAGAATCAAGCGGCCACTTCTACTATGCTGATCTCTACGGATTCGACGACGCCATATTCACAAGCTTGAAGATAGCTGAGGTTATCTCTAAAAGTAATAGGCGGTTCTCCGAGATTGTAGACTCAATTCCTACATATCCACTTGCAAGGAAAACCTTTGACTGCCCAGACGAGAAGAAATTTAATGTAGTTGAAAGATTAAAGCAAGACTTCATGGAGTATGAAGGATATAAGGTCTTAACAATCGACGGAGTTAAAGTTATTGGATCAGATGGATGGTTCCTGATAAGACCATCAAACACCCAGCCCCAGATAAAACTTACTGTAGAAGCGAAGAGCAGGAGGAGACTGGAGGAGTTAATGGAGATAGCTGAAGATAAAATTTATGAGAGGATCTAATAGGTTTCTCTTTGCAGAATCAGATTCGACGGAGGAGAATTTCCTATTTCACCGTTACTCAGCATCCATCCTTGCATTCCCGCCGCAGTATGGAACGCCACATCTCCTCTTCCTTCTCAAGTCTTCTGAACGTCTCCTTATAGATTGCCATTTTAGTTTGGTTTCTAGTCTCCCCTCTCTTCCCATCCTCCTTAGAGACTTTCTGCATCATTCTAGTGAAGCTCTCAACGAGCTTATCTAACTCTTCATCCGATATTCTCTGAGCACATGGCTTAGCACATAGGAAACCCATAACTATATCTCTATTCGACTCAAAAGTTTCCTCTTTAATCCTCTTAGAAGACTTATCAAAGTCCCCCATCAGAACGGCTGCAGCAGCCCTATAAAACTTCTCTTGTATACCATACTTATTCACTCTCTTCTTTGTTAGGGTGATCAGTCCTGCGTCAAGCAGAATCTGCAGGTGATAGATGACTGAACGTTTCGATATGCCAAGTCTCTTAGATATCTGCGTAGCTGTCATCTCCCTATCAGAAAGTAGCCTAAGTATCTGCTTCCTTGTAGGCTCATTTGATAACTCTATCTTTTTCGGTTCTCCCAACACCATTACAGGCACAGTGTCACCCAAATCTTACACCTGGATCTTAATGGTCGATTATATGAGTGGGAGGGGATATTTATCATTTTTAGAGGTACACTTAATTAGTTCAGTCTCGATTAAGGGCTTAACCGCCACATCTCCCCCTCATTCTTTCCATTATTTCGGGGATTTATCTCCCTTCTCAATCTCCCCTTAAGATCCAATCTATTATCTTTTCTGGTTAGGGTTGATATGAATCTTTCTTAAATGATCCTCAAGATAAAAGAATAGAATATAGTTATATATAGGTCTATCTATTTCAAAATTAGATTTTTAACGTATACGTCTATGAGGCATTCGGGGCATAAACATATCAAATATTGGATGGCCAAGCTAGTTAGAGATCTTCCATTCACTATCACTCAACGGAGATGATTCTCCAGAGATCTATTCCGAGCCGTCTTCAGATGAACCGCCACATCCATCCCCTCTCAAACCACAGAGCGTCAATATAATTATCAGCACAGCAACGGAGGCTATTGTTAAAACTAGAACGCCCTGAGATATGAGGCTTAAGAGGTGGATCTTAAGAGACTTCGCAACCATCTCTAAGAATACACTTAGAGATATTAATCCAGTGGAGAGGCCGAATATAAGTCTTAGATTGGCTCCCTTAACATGTTTGGTTGCTGACACGCCAATCTTAGCTCCAACAGAGGAGCCGATAAGCATCACAGCCGCTAGGACAACATCTACATTACCCCTCAGAGAGTGAGAGATGGCAGCGTAGACTCCAGCTATTAACATTGCAAAGAGGTTCGTTCCAACAGCAATTGTTGTTTCACATCCAACTATATATATTAAAGATGGCATCTGGATAAATCCGCCTCCTGCACCCATAAACCCAGCCAATACGCCGGCTATGAACCCTACAAAGAGGATTATCCACAGCGATATCGAATTGATATTTGATTGAGGCAGGGAGATCATAGGGGGAATCCTTATCCTCTGGATTCTATCAGTGAATGTTCTCTTAGAGGATGGGTTATTGCTCCGCTTAGACCTTAAAGATTCATATGACATGAAAACCGATATGAACCCTAACACGAGTATATAGGTTAAGCCTACAGAGATATCCAACGCTTCAATACTGATTCCTTTAAAGAACTCAACCATATGCACTCCAAGATTAACGCCAACGATTGATCCTACAGCAACGATCGCTCCGAGCTTCACATCTACATGCTTAAGTGTTCTGTGACGCATTGTCGCTATAACAGAGGTCCCTAGAATCTGAGCTATACTCGTTCCAATAGCAACGTTCATCGGTACACCTATAGTGAAGAGGAAAGGGGTGATTATGAAACCTCCACCGAAGCCGAAGAAGCCGGACAGTATACCGACAGTGAACCCTATCAGAACAAGATAGGCAGTCATGTAGACATCGAACAGAAACAACCTTATCATCTTCCTCCATAACAATTTCTAGACTTGAAGATTCTATCTAGGAAGTCCCATGTGATACCCATCAGAAAACCAAGAGTTATCATTATTAATGTTCCAAGAAAAGAGTAGAGTACTCTATTATTCTCATTTAAACTGTTAAGGAGAGATTGGTTGCTCAGAATCAGATAATAACTGATTATGATTAGTATAATTGAAATGGATGCTGCTAGGACATGTCTTAGGTTATGAACCAAGCATTCCGCCTCCTTTCCATATCCTAAGATGAGATGATACTTTAATGCTTTACCTTTACTTTGTGTAGGATGCCTATGGAGTGGAGGATTTAACTTCACTGTTCAATAGGGAAGATTATAGATATGTGATGCTTCGCCCATTGATCCCACTCCACAGTAATCAACTATGAGATAGAAAACCTAGAGAACCTCGGAGATCTATTAGGATTTATACATTTAGCCTGGAGCATTAACGGAGTATATATGTCAGTATCGCCTTTGAAGTATGGAGTCTATTCTCAGCCTGAACCCAAACAATTGATTTTTCGCTGTCTATAACCTCATCTGTTACCTCTTCACCTCTATGAGCCGGAAGACAATGCATAAAGACAACATTCTCGGATGCTCTCTCCAGAAGATTCATCGTCACCCTATATTTTGGAAGGAAAACCTTCAATCGCTCCTTCCTCTCTTCCTCATATCCCATTGAGACAAATACGTCGGTGTAGATTATGTCGGCGCCCTCTACAGCCTCATATGGATCATCTAGAATCTCAATCTTAGATCCACTTTCTCCAGCATTCTTCAACGCCAATTCTACAACATGCTCCACAGGCCTAAATTTATCTGGACATGCCACGGACATGTCGATTCCCATCTTTGAACAGCCAATCAATAATGAATTGCAGACATTATTCCCATCGCCGACATATGCAAGTTTAAGGTTTTCCAGACAGCTAAAATGCTCCCATATAGTGAATAGATCCGCTATGATCTGGCATGGATGATAGAGGTTAGAGAGGGCGTTTACAATTGGGATATCAGCGTGTCGAGCCATCTCCTCAAGGTCTCTATGACTATAAACTCGAGCTACAACACATTCAACATATCTACTGAATACCCTAGCGGTGTCAGGGATAGTCTCCCCTCTACCGAGCTGAGACTCGTTCCAGCCTAGGGGGATAGGGAATCCTCCGAGCTGAGAGATGGCCACTTCAAAGGATATCTTGGTTCTCGTTGAGGGCTTCTGGAAGAGGAGTAGAACGCTCTTACCTGATAGAACCTCCCTGAAATCTTCAGGTTTATCTCGGATCTCCCTGGTGATCTTTAGGATCTCCCATATCTCATCGGCGCTGTAATCCTGTAATGTTAACAGGTCCTTCTTCTTATACAGGCCTCCTCCACCCCACACACCTTGAAGATATGGATGACTAGAACTCATTCTCTACGATTCTATTTATAATGGTTTCAGGATTGAAGGGTTCTAGATCCTCATATTTCTGGCCGGTTCCGATGAATAGGATTGGCTTCCCAGTTATATGGGATATTGAGATTGCTGATCCACCCTTTGCATCGGCATCCACCTTAGTGAGTATGGAGCAGTCTATTCGGATATACTTGCTGAATTCTTCAGCCTGCTCTACAGCATCATTACCAGTTAACGCGTCCCCAACGAATATGACTAGGTCAGGCTTAACAACTCTAACTATCTTTTCCATCTCCTGCATCAAGTTCTTATTCGTCTGCATTCTCCCAGCTGTATCGATTAGGACTACGTCGATTCCATGGGCTTTAGCATGTTGGATCGCATCATATGCTACAGCAGCCGGATCAGCACCGTACCGATGCTTGATGGTTCTCACCCCTAGATTCCTCGCATGTTCCTCTAGCTGCTCAATCGATCCCGCCCTGAAAGTGTCACTACAAGCCAGTACAACTGTGAATTCATGTTTCATGAGAAGATATGCAACTTTGGCTATCGTAGTTGTTTTCCCAGTGCCATTTACACCTACAAAGACTATTATGAAGGGTTCATCCTTAGATCTCTTATCATTTATTGCTTTGATTAGGTCTATCCTCTCAGTCTTTAATATTTCTAGAAGCGCCTCCCTTAAAGCCTCCTTAACTATCACTCTACGATCCTCAAATCTTCTAACCTGTCTACCTCTCAATCTATTCTTTATCTCATCACATATGTGATCGGCGACTACCATGCCAACATCATTCTCAAGCAGAGCAAGCTTAAACTCCCAGAGTATCTTATCAAGTTTTTCAACGTCAAGTTCTGTTTTAGCCATGCGATCAATGAATCCCTTAAAGTTCCTCTTAAGCCTCTCAAACATTAAAGGCCCCTTTCTCTACTGCTTTCCACTCTCCATCCTTGCAGAGAGCTCCCTAAGCCTAGCCTGATCCTCCTCCATCCTCCTTAAAACTTGGATGAGCTGCTGCTCTAACGACTTCTTCGTCCTGTTAAGTTCATCTATACGATTAAGGATTCCCTCTTTAGCTTCCTTTATTGTCTTCTCCACCGCAACTCCAGCTCCAACTCCATAGACTATCGTGTCAGCCTCTTCAAGCTTAACCTTTATATATGAGCCTCCGCCGATGGGGACGAGGAGAGAAGAGTTCACCTTCTCCTTCTCGAGGCCTTCAAGAGTTGCATTTGCAACGTTTAGATCCTCTAATGCAGCGTTGACAAAGTTTATTCTAGACCTTAAGGACTCAGCTGTCCCCTCAAGTATTCTAAGTTCAACAGCTAATCTCCGAAGTTCCTCCTCTTCATTTCTAGACATAACCTATCACTTCAACGTTCTGTCCACATAATCTCCCTTTTAACCTTATATTTTATTTTCTAATCGTTAATTCTTTGATTATTGGATCCTTTATGTCCTCCGGATCTTTTATCTCCTCAACCCTCTCAATCCTTATGTGGTAACGTTTCACCCTATGCTTGCTTCCGAGGAGACGGTAGACTTCTTCAATCGCATGTTCAGGCTTTAAAGCTCTCACTTCCTTCTGAAAGTTTGTTTTCAGGTTAGGCTTCAATATCTTTCCGATAACCCTAAACACTTTAACTTCGCTCATCTCAATCCACCACACCTAATGCCTGTCCAATCATAAACATTTCAGGTCCAGTAGTTAATGAGCCGGCTATAGCAGCTCTACTATTCCCGACAAGTCCAGTGGCTATATATGGCACTCCACAATTTATGGTTCCAACCCCTACATTAACTTTCAGTACGCTTTCAAGAGTTCTCTGCTCTTCATCTTTGATTAATGGATGAGCCATCACACCCTTATTTGTTGCTGTAGCCAATGAACCTACATATGGCAGCCCAGCTATCTGGCATGGTACAACCTCAACGTTTAGGGTTTCCTCTATCCTTTCAATCTCTGACCTTTTGAGTCTAGGATCAACAACGGCTCCATAATCGTTTGCAAGGATAAGGTTACCATATGCGGTGCGCTTAGTATCCATAACCATCAGATTCAAATCCTCTACAGCAGACTTTATTATTTCTAATTCTTCATCCCTCACCAGATGTGGAAGTATCATACCGTTTGAGTTTGCACATATCAGGGAACCAAGCAGGATTGACCCGCCTATATTTGTCTGGATAACCTTGACACCCATCCATTCCTCAATCTTCTTTTTGTGGGAGTCTGGAATCTGCTTTGGGACAAGCGCTATCTCATCCGTTACAAGCGTATACACGCCTATACTTGCACTTCCAAAGGTTTCAAGGAGGAAGATGGGCAGGGTTAATCTCCCCCGGCCAGCTTAACCGTCACGTTACCATCTTCATCCTTGAGGGCCCTCACCCTGATCTTTCGAGGAGGCTTCTCGATTCCCCGTCTCCAAACAGCCTCGTTCACTTCATTGCTTATTATAACCGATTCGGTCTTCATATGCCGCTCTATAAACCTTCTAAGTATCCTTATGGCTTTAGGCGCTCTCTCCCCTCTCGGGGCCACCCATGCCTTACGAAGGGGAACAACATATACTCTCTCCTCAACTATCCCCTCTTCAGGTTCCCTTTCGATCTTTTCAGTATCCTTCTTCTCTAATGATTCGGTGGAGGATGCTTCATTCTCCTCAGCCATTCATCAACCCTCCTCTCTTCAAGGCTTTATCTTTGATCGTCTCCAATGTCTCCTTTTAGGAGATGTTCTTACACGGCCCATAGTCTTCGCTATAACCCATGTTGGAACAGGCTTAGCTTCTTTACCAGCCTTAGCCAGCCTCCTCTTCTTCGCAGCCGGCTTATTCCTAGCCATATTAAATCCTCCTTATCCTAATTTCTCTTTTACCTGTCTGAAGCCTCATAAGTATATTCTTCAGCTGCTCATCGGTTATTGGAATCGCGATTCTTCCCTGCTGAGCTATCTGGATTAACTGTAACTCTAGCTGAGATGCGAATTGAGGGCGAACCATCTTCAAATTTGTCAGTCTCTGCCTAGCCTCAGGCGTAAGTATCCTTCTGAGCAAGGCTTGCTTCTGTGCCTCTAGTCTCTGCCTAATCTGGGCTTCCTGCTGCTCTTGAGCAAGTCTCTGCTGGAGCTCTATAAGTCTTCTTTTTCGGATCTTCTCAAGCTCCTCATCATATTCACTCATAAGGCAACCCTCATTTTAGTATTTACTCAGCTCTGGATATACCTTTTCTAGATCCTTCTTTATCTCAGCTGAAAGTCTGTCAAGGAGTTGTCTACCCTTTCTTGATATCACCCGGCCCTTCTGAGTCTTCTCAACTAAACCTGCTGCTTCAAGCTGCTGTAGGGCCTTCCTGATTATTGAGCCTCCACCAATCATGTGATGTTCCGGTCTCGTCCCCCTGTCCTTTCTTCCGCCATACTCTGATCTAAGATGACCGATTCCTATCGGACCCTTAATATAGACCTTCCTTAGTATGGATGCGCATCTTATAAACCACCAGTCAGGGTTCTGTGGAGGCCTCTGTACATGAGCTCCTGTCTTGACGTATGGAGCCCAAGCTGGAGGCTTAACTACATCAACTTCTTCTTTCAGGTAATTGGCTAACCTCTCAATCAATATTGAGGCTGGAACATCGAACGGTGTGGGCAAGCTTGATCCATCCTTATCTTAAGATTTTTTCTTGAGTATCTTGTTAGAGCTCCTTATAAAGGCTTTTTCTTTTTAGCAGGTTTATACAGCACGACTGTGCGTCCTCTCCTATCAATCAGCGCGGATCCTGTTCCATCCAGCATCTTCTTTATTATATCTTCCATATCCTCCAGTTTAAGGATGCTCCTTGAAATCTTCACTTTCACCAACTCGTTCTTTTCCAGTTGCTTCGCAATTTCATTCAGCAGATTCTCTGAAACTCCCTTCTTGCCAACCCATACAGTAGGCTTTTCAGAGCTCATCTCCCTTTTCATCCGAGTCTTCATCTTACAGGTTATCATTTACTCCCTCTCCTTCTAAGAGGTATACGCATGAAACCTCCACAGTTGAGGCAGGTTATCACCACATGAGGCTCCCTTCTCGGCTGTACCCTAACTCTACAGTTAACTCCAGGCATAATGAATCCCTTGCAATGTCTGCAGATTAATAGGCGATACTCCCTTGGAAGATGTATCCTCACACGCATTGCTATACGCCGCGCTATATCAACATATCTCTGGGAGAGATCGGGTCTTGAATGGATCATCTCCCTCGCGAGATTGAAGAGGGTTCTGATTCTCCGCAGAGCAATTATCTTTTCACTCATTGATCAACCTGCTGATAGAGTTTTCCTTTCAGCATCAACTGAGCGGGGGTTTGATAATTCATAGTCTAATTTTTAGCCTTTTAAAGTTTTTAATCGATTTCTACGGGAATGTAACGTTACATTTTTATGTAGCATAGATAATATTCATACGAAACAGATTGAAAGACTTCATGATAATTAAGGATCCGCAAGTTGCCAAGTTATTCGCGGATCCATGTAGAAGGAGCATACTTCACAATCTTAGACATAGAGAGATGACTCCCTATCAACTGGCTAAAGCATTAGGGAAGAATGTATCGTCAATAATCCATCATCTAAACGCCCTTGAGAAGGCGGGACTTGTAAAGCAAAGCAGGAGAGCGGTTAAAGGAAACCTAATCGAGAAATACTACAAAGCAACAGCAAAGATATTCATAATCTCCTACACCCTAAGCGAGGGAATCACACCTGGATCCGAGGATATAGCGAGATGGACCAAGGAAATCTGCAGAAGCGCATCCATGAGCCTAGAAGCCTTCGGCTATAACATACCTGAGAGGAACAGAGATAGGATATCAAAGCTAATAGAGAGATACTCATCACTAAGGCAGATAGCATATGAAGAAGCAATATCAAAACAGAGGAGACCAGTTAACATAAGCCAGCCGGCGCTGAGGCTCTTAATATCACTTCTCAGCAGCATCCATCTATACCACAACCCAGAATTCTCAGAGATAATGGAGGAACTCTCAGAAATACTGAGAGAAAATGAAGGGACAAGGTGATAATTTGCCCTTCCTCCGGAGATTATCAACGTACATACTGAGGAACAGTCACCTATTATCCTTAAGCGTAGCATGCATGATTATATCGACATATCTTAACGTCTACATTCCACAGCTATCTGGAAAAGTAATAAAGAATATAATTGAATCAGAAAGTTTCAACTCCCTCATATGGATAGTAGCCCAAATATTAATTTTCACAGCTATTCTAGGAGTATTCTCCTTCCTCCAACGCTACGCAAACGGTTACTTCTCCCAGAAAGTTGTCTACGAGATAAGAAATGATGTTTTTAAGGCTATCCAGAAACAATCATTCGCCTTCTTCGACAGGATGAAGACTGGACAGCTGATGACAAGAGCTACAACAGACGTTGACAGAATAAGAACATTTCTAGGATGGCAATTAACGATGTTCATAAACTCAACCTTCCTCATAGGAGGAATAATAGTCTCGATGTTCATGATAGATCCGGAGCTCACCCTAATAGCATTCTCATTCACCCCACTAATCTTCATAAACTTCTACTACTTCGGAGGAAGGATTAGACCGGTCATCCACAGGGCAAGACAACAATTCGGCGCTCTAACATCAATCCTATGGGAGAACATCACAGGCGTCAGAGTTGTACGTTCCTTTACAAACGAAGACTTTGAAGAGAGGAAATTCGAGAAGCCAAACATGGAATATTATAGTATGATGCTTGAATCAATCAAGTTAAGGGCGGTCTTCATACCCCTAGCAACGTTGCTGGGCGGATTAATCATGGTAGCCGTATACTGGTATGGAGGATTACAAGTAATCAATAACAGGTTAACCATAGATCAACTCTACGTCTTCGGCTCCTATACGACCATGTTGATCAGGCCTATATGGCTGATAGGCATGTTCTGGTCTGGATATCAGAGGATGGCTGCTGCAGGCACAAGAGTCTTCGAGATAATCGATGCTCCACCCGAGGTTATGGACAGCCCAGACGCCATAGAATTACCGCCGATAAAGGGACATATAATCTTCGACAGAGTCTACTTCGGATACGAAAAAGAACGGCCAATCCTGAAGAATATAAATTTAGAGGTTAAACC
>WAQA01000151.1 GCA_015520475.1 Candidatus Bathyarchaeota archaeon
GAGTAATGCTTGTTCAGTTAAAGTACTCAGCAAGATCTAGTTGTCTAAAATCTTTTCCACTCTCAAATATTGAGTCAATCTCTTCCTCGACAAGCGATAATCTCTGAGCGTAATAGTTCGAGAGATTATATTTCTCAACAAGATGGAAGGCTTCTTTGAGGTATTTCTCGATACCCTTCCTATGAACAGTTAATGTTAACTCGCCTCCACACTTGAAGCATTTACCCTTAAGGGGTATCCTCCTATATCTCCTATTACATTTCTTACATCTGAACTTCTGTGTTGTGAATGCTCTAAGGTTACCAGAAATATCCCTTATGAAGTGGGTTGTTAAAACTATCTCAGCAACCTTCTCAGCATCTACAGCCTCTATGATCTCAGCCAGTTCAAGCTGAACCTTCAATTTGTCAAGCATGCTCTTCAATGTTTTATATATGCTCTCACGGTTTCCAAGGTTTATGTCTGAGACTGGAATCGTATAGCTGAAGCCTTGAAATTGAGATTCAGAACCTAGCCTATGCTTAACTATCTCGATGTTCTTCATGAAGCTTCTAGCTGGAACCTTACTTAGCGTGCTCTCATAGAACATTAATGGGTATCTTGACGCTACATCCAGTTCATGAGCCTGTCTCTGAACCTCCTTAGGATTTATCTTACTTATAATGAACATTGGCGAATCCATTATCCCGCCTATCTGAGCCGGTAAGTAAGCCTTAGA
Organism: Candidatus Bathyarchaeota archaeon; assembly: GCA_015520475.1. Lineage (GTDB taxonomy): Archaea > Thermoproteota > Bathyarchaeia > Bathyarchaeales > WAQA01 > WAQA01. The sequence goes on from WAQA01000151.1 coordinate 719, forward strand.
AAAGTTTAGGAAGGCATCGAGAGCTAACATTATGCTATCCTCGTCTCCATCACAGTCCCTACGTTTGGCTGAGTGCCAGAATGGATGGGCGAAGCAGACGTTTAATTTGGTGAACCCTATTATTCTTCCCAGAGCCCCGGCACAGGTATGCGGGGCTAACCCAATAATTAGATGCCCTATCAAATCCTCTTTCCGCTTAACGTTATAGTATGGCTTGAGACCGTAAACCTTCTCTAAAAGCTCATCTATGAAACCTGCTACACGTATAAAGTAATTGATGCTCTTCTGGGGAATTATAACGTCTTGAATCTTCAACTCGCAGATTTGATCCTCCCTCTCTAAGGGATCTCCTCTATAATCATAATGGTATCCGAGCTCCTTCAGCTTCTCCACTGAAACCCCTATCTCTGAAGGTTTGAAATGGGTTAGAGGGGCGTTGGTAGCGTCGAAACGTACAGTACCATCCTTATAAACTGAAAGTTTATATTTTGCCCTTAAAATTCCCTTCTCAATTATTTCAGGGGTCATCGTCTTATTCGTTAAGCCCTTAACCCCCTTGATGTGATCTGGAGTGAACCTTAACTTTCTACATGCCTCTTCAACAAGTTCCTTAACATTTACAAGTTGCTTCTCAAAGGTTCTAGTGGCAACCTTACATGCTGGACAGTTCTCCTCTTTACCTTCGAATGTTCTTCCACATCTTGGACAGTTAAACTCGATCTCTGTACGTGAACCGCACTGTGGACATAGACATCTAAAGGTTTCCGTCTGGCAGGATGGACATTTACGTTTAACTATCTCTACATCAATCACTCCCTTATCTACGGCCTTCATGAGATCCCTCTGCGCTCCACCGTAAAGTCCAACTGGAAAAAGCACATGGACTGGAGGCTTCATATCCCTCTTCTTAGCCTTCTCTGGACGGCCTACCCTAGCACCTATAAAGGATCCAGCCTTATCTCTAAGGAGAAGCCCGCTTATCTCCTTAATATTTTCAAGTATGTCTCTTTTAGGCTGGATAGTTGCGTCTGGATCATGCATGCCTAGCGTGGCAGTGAAGGCCGCCGCGTCTTCTCCTTCTATAAGAATCCTGTCTTCAACGATTCGATGTGGAATACATATCTTCTCGAGTATACGTTTTATGTGGCTTCCATATTCTCCCTCTACCTTGAATGTTAAGCCATTGTCAGATACTCTTCTGGATGAGGAGAGCCACTTTCTCAACACGATCAATTCTTCACAGGATATGTTACGCCAGAAGAATGTGAATCTTGGATGCAAGGGCACCCTCAAAACTTTACATATTGAGAGGGCCTCTCTAATGTCTGGTTTAACCTTGAAGGGATCCTCAAGCATAGATTTAAGCCTGCCCTCTGAGATTCCAATTGAGGAAGCCGCCAACCTCAAGTCTCCATTAAATATCTTCGAGATTGATGATGAGACCTCCTCACTCCACCATTCCTCAGTGTATCCTGAAGGTAGAAGCGCCTTGTTATTGTATAGGAAATCTCCGAAGCTCACAAGTAGATCTCCAAGGAATAGTATCCTCTCAATTCTATCTTGGACTTGATCAATATTTTCGGATGAGACTCTAACCACTGAACCGTCATCCAATCTGACTATTGGAGTTTCAATAGAGTCTACTGGAAGTACAACACCAGACTTTCCAGGAGTCTCTATTTTGAGCTGTGTTCCTCCAGCAATAAAGTTCTTGAGAATTCTCATTGTTAAGGGATGAACTCCGACGGCAGCTAAACCTGTGTTCCTAGCTCTTCCATACCTAAGCCTGAACCCGCCTGTTCTAGATGGGAATGACAGTATTGGTCTTCCAGCTGGGACATCCTCCATGAAGCCAGCGTTCTTTTTAACCCGTATCTCTCTGATATCCTTCAGCCAGTCCCATCCTTGAATATGCAAGTCCTCAACTACTGCTAGAACCTTAGCTGATCGTCCTATGATTCCATCGTTTATTACTCTGAGCGCTCCACCCCTCACACCGTTCGTTTCTACTCTGGGAAGGTTTCTGAATGATGAAACTTCAACCGGGTTAGATTGGATACCTGTAACCTCAACTGGTAGAAGCTCTAGGGCCCTTCTAACCTCCTCATCTGAGACGTGATACTGGAACCTGCCGACCTCCCTTTCATAGAGTCTAAGCTCCTCTATGAACCTTCCTATCTCCTCAGAGGTAGGTTTATAACGGTCCAAACGTAGAAGCCGTCTGACGAAATCCGCTATTACAGGGGTTAATGCTGTCTCGGTTCCTCCTGCCGAACGTATTGGACCTGCAAAGTAAATGGCCAAGTATCTTGTCTTGTCAGGATTAGATTTTATAGATACCTTCGTTATTCCTTCGGTGTAAACGGCTGCCGTCACACCCTCAGTTAAGATTGCAACTGCTGTTCTAACTGCTTGATCAGCGGCTTCCTCATCCTCTAAATGTCCAAACCTGCCATAAACTATCTCCTCAGCTATCTTAAATGCTACCTCTTCACGAGGCATCTTCTCGCTGAGCTCTCTTATTCTCTCAGCAACTCCAGGAGGTCCGATGAAGTTCTCCACTAGATCCGCGAGGTCCTCAGCTATTCTACATTCAGGAGTTAATTCTGGATCTAAACCTTTCCTACGGGCCTCCTCAGCCACCTTATATATCCGTTCTAGTTCCTCCAGCAGCGATTTTAGGTATGTTTGATACTCCCTACTCATCTTCTGGTTCAAGGCGGATCCATCCTCGCGGAAATTGGAACTATAGACCTATAATTCAGTGTGGATCCTACATAGAATTATAGTGTTCCACTTCTCCCTCTTCTTCCCAATCTTCTTCTTATAGGCCTCACTTGCTATCTTGGATCTCTCCTCAACACATTTAACGCAGATGTTATGTCTCATATCCGAGGGGCCGTCACATTGACCGCAGTTCAGAAGGAGAGCTTCACCTAGACTCTTCAATGTTGTCCAAGCAAACTCTTTCTCGTGATATTCAGGTTCAAATTCAGGCCATATATCATAAATGTCATCGCGATTTAAAGCCTTCTTTAAAGCCTTAAAGTAATTCTCAAATGATGTCATAACAATCCCACATTAAATTTTTTAAGCCTTCAGCGAGGCTCCTTCCCTTATACCCTCTATTATCTCGGAGAGTCTCCCCTTTAATTTTTCCCCGCCGATCTCCTCCAGAAGGGTTCCGGTAACTATGATGTCCGCTCCGGCTGAAGCGGCTGCTTTAGCCTGTTCCCGAGTCTTTATGCCACCGCCAACTATCAATGGAATATCGATTACATTCCTAACCATTCTGATCATCTCTGCTGGAACGGGACGTTTAACTCCGGATCCAGCCTCTAAATATACGAAGCGCATACCAAGATACTGAGCTGCCAATGCATGTGCAGAGGCAAGTTCAGGCTTGTTATATGGAATTGGACAGGCCTTCCCTATGACGCCGGCTGATCCTCCCTCACCTATTATTATATAGCCTAAGGGAATAGGCTCTAGACCGTAAACCCTTATTAATGGAGCTCCTAAAATCTGGGCGCCAACTATAAAGTAGGGATCAAAAGAGTTCAATAAGGACATAAACCATATCGCATCAGCATACCTGCTTATCCCAGTTATATTATTCGGGAAAAGTATAACGGGGATGTCAACAGAATCCTTAATAGACCTTATTACATCATCTAGATGAGTTACGGATGCAAGTGTTGTGCCCCCTATCATTATAGCTGAGGAATCACTTCTCTCAGCCTCACCAGCAATATAAGATGCTGATTCAGAATCAACCTTCTCAGGATCTATAAGAGCCATATGTATGGATCCCTCTTTACGTATCCTTTCAAGAATATACTCTTCTACTCTCCCGATCATCTAGGTATGCTCCTTTTCACCGTGTAAGCTCATAATATTTATCCGTAAATTCACAGTATACGTCAATGGCTTCGAGGTTAGGTTTCACTGGAACCTCATCTGTAAGGCCGCAGCCCCCACACTTAACGATGGCTTTACCTTCATCCTTCAAAAATTCAACCTTCACAGTCTGCTTTCCACATTTTGGACAGTTAAAAACTTTCGGTAGCTTCCTCTTTGGCAGCCGGATTATCTTCCTTCTTCTCCTACCCATCCCAGATGCAACTCCGCTTATGTGAATATTATAGTCTCCTTCTAATAAGTTATCTGAGGAAGTATATAGAGTTGACATCGGTCATCATCGAATAGTCAAAGGAAGTGGGGTAGGATGAGAGGGAAGACTTAACTTTTCCCTCACAATTAAAAATATCAAGTTAATATGGTAGAGTGGGGTATGTATGTTTCATTCAATCGCCTCAAAAATCAAGAAGGAGATCTCTGGAGGATTAGCGAAGGAATACGCCTCCAAAATATACTCGACTGATCGTTATAATAGCTTCGACAAGTTCCATGAGACGGCTAAGTACTGCGCCGAAGTGATGGAGAGCATAGGCCTAGTAGATGTTGAAGTTCTATCCTACAGGGCTGATGGGAGAACTGCCTATGGAGACTGGATTATCCCGAGGGCATGGGATGTTGAAGATGCCGAATTAGAAATAGTTGAGCCTGCTGAATTTGCTGGAACAATAGTTAGGTATCGAGAAGAGCCTGCATGTCTCTTTATGCTGAGCGCTCCAACCCCAAAGGATGGGGTGGAAGCTGAGATAGTAAGGGTTGAGGACTGCACTGACCCAAAAGACTACGCTGGAAAAGATATAAATGGAAAGATAATCTTCACGTCGACGAGACCATATAAGGTTAAAGAGTACCTCCTGAATTCAGGGGCGATAGGGCTTATCTGTGATGAGGGAAGGATAACAGAGCCTGATCTAATAGTATGGGACAACTACTCATTTGCTCCGCGAAACGATAAAGGCCTCTTCGGCTTCTCAATATCTAAGAATCAAGGATTAAGACTGAAGAGAATAATGAAGATGGCTGAAACGTCTGGAAGAAAAGTTAAGGTTAAAGCAACGATTAAAGCTCGCCTATACGATGGAACAGCAGATGTAGTTACAGGGGTCCTGCCTGGAAGGCGAAGGGATGAGGAGGTCCTTGCACTCGCCCACCTCTACGAGATAGGAGCAAATGATAACGCGTCTGGAGTGGGATTAACACTTGAAACAATGAGGACCCTGAGAACACTCATAGCAGAGAATAAGCTGGAGAAACCTAAAAGATCTATAAGGGCGCTCTTCGGCTTCGAATGCTGCGGCTTCATGGCATACGTTATGGATCACCCTGAAATAATTAAGCGTCAAGTGGCAGCTATAAACCCTGACATGGTCGGAGAAAATCAGGAGAAATGTGGAAGTATCCTGAGAATCCATTTAACACCGGGATCAAATCCTTCATACATAGATGCCCTAATAAAAATTATGGTTGAAGAGATAATATGCCAGGAGAACCCCTTCTTCAGATGGAAGATATATCCATTTGTAATATGCGACAGTTTCATAGCTGATCCTATGATAGGTGTTCCAAGCGTATCACTTATGCAGATGCCTGACAGATACTATCACAGCTCAATGGACACTCCGGATAAGATAGATCCTGAAAGTATGAGGCAGATAGGAACAGTCATCGGAACATACCTCTACTTCATAGCTAATGCTGGAGTGAAAGAGGGTTTATGGCTGGCTGAACTAGTGAAGGATCAAGCCTTAAAAGAGATGATCGAAGAGAAGATCCGTTTTACGGCGAGTCTACTCAGTATGAAGGAGCATGGTAGGCTCGGAGAAGCAGCGAGAGAATTCCTTGAGAGGATGAATTATCTAACCTACAGAAACAAGGAATCCATAAAGAAAATCCTAAAAATAACCGGTGAAGACCCTAAGGTAAAAGAAGCACTGCAACTAAACATGGAAGAGATATCTAAAGGCTGCAGAAGACAGATAATGGATGCTAGAAGAATCGTTAGAAAGGCTGGATTAGAATGGAAAGTTAAGCGACGTAAACCCACAAAACTTGAATTAAAGGCAGCTTCAATGATTCCTGAGAGACTTAAACCAGGCCCATTAACCCTAGAAACGCTTCCTGAAGAGGCACGTTTCAAAGAGAGGTGGAAACCATCTTGGCAGGCATACTTTAACGTGAACCTTTACTGGGCAGATGGGAAGAGAAGCGTCCTGGAGATATATAGATGGTCCAGACATGAAACCGGCAGAGTTAAACTTGAAGACTTAATAGACTATCTCGAGTTCCTAGAAAAGTATGGATATGTAAGGTTGAAGAGGAAGGTGGAATAGAAATATTGCTCCCTGACATAGGCATATACTATGAAATGGCTGATTCAGTCTCCGCCTCCATCAAACCTTCCCTCTCATACCTAACGAGGAAATGGCCTGAAATAGAAGCTTGGAGGGTGAGGGCAAGAGCAAAAGTATATGAACTATTAGCATTCGATCCTGAAGATGTTCCCTTAAACCCAAGGATCGAATCGCGCCGTGTAAAAGGTGATATAATCATAGAAGAGATATCCTATGAGATGCCATATGGGCCTAGGGCGAGAGGATTCTTCCTCTACCCGGAAAAGAGGAGGGGGAAACTACCCGCCTTCATAGCTCTCCATGATCACTCAGGATTCTACTATTACGGAAAAGAGAAGATATCTGAAGTTCAAAACGAACCCAAAATCCTCATAGAATTCAAGAAGAAGCGTTACTCTGGTAGGAGCTGGGCTAATGAACTGGCACGGAGAGGCTTTGCGGTTCTAGTAATGGATAACTTCCTCTGGGGAAGCAGAAGAATCCCTGTAGAATCGCTCAACGAAGAATTCCAAAAAGAATTTAAGGGCTTGAAGCCCGGCTCAGAAGAGTATATACGGCGATATAACTCGCTAATATACAAGCTTGAACATGTAATCGCAAAGACTTTCTTTGCAGCTGGAACAACATGGCCTGGAATATTCACATATGAAGACCGGAGAAGTATAGATTACCTACTTACAAGACCAGAGATAGACCCTGCTAGAATCGGATGTGGAGGACTTTCAGGAGGAGGACTGCGAACGATCTTCCTAGCAGGCCTCGACCCAAGAATAAAATGTGCAGTATGTATAGGGTTTATGAGTACATTCCGTGAACTACTCCGAAACCATGTTAAATGTCATACATGGATGCTATACGTTCCCCATCTCCCACGCTACCTTGACCTACCAGACATAATAACGTTACACGCTCCAAAACCATTGATGATACAATACAACTTGGAGGATCAACTATACACCCTGAAAGGACAGAGAGAAGCAGACCGGAAGATCGCTGAAGTATACTCTAAAATGGGATGCCCAGAAAACTACTCTGGAAGATTCTATAAGGGCCCGCATAAATTTGATGCTGAGATGCAAGAAGACATGTTCAAATGGCTGCAACACAATTTATAACAGATTATATTTGTTAATAGAGGTTCATGAGGTAGAATCAGTTGGATGAGATAGAGAATAGAGGGACATGGTTCATATATCCAAGCTTCCTAGAGGTTCCTCCAGGTCCATGGTGTAAGCGCCCGGTCATTGGAAGAATGGATATAGTTGAAGGATGGAAGGACGCAATCGATTGGATGGCTGATCACGAATTGAACGTTCTAGTTGGAGAGATACCTCCAGCTGAAAAAGCCGAGGTGAGACAGGGATGGGGGTACCATTATATCCTAGACTTCGAAGATTTCCCAGAGGCAAGAGTCTTCAGCAGCGAATTCACGGAACGGAACCGTAAAATCCTAAATGAGATAGCATCATACGCAAAGGAAAAAGGTATAAAATTATTCATTGAACACTACAACTTCCTCGCTCCAAACGGGCTAGTCACAAAACATACAAGCATAGCAGAGAAGCTCCTACTAACAATGCAGAGAGGAGTTGGCAGGGCATATGAGGATGCAACAGGCTTACTGCATGGAAACATAAGCTGGAACACGCCTATCTATAAGAAATTTATGAAGGCATGTTGGGATGAACTCTTCCGTAAATGTCCAGACATCTCAGGCATAATGATCACAGTTGGAGAATGCGCAAACTCTCAAGATCACCTCTCAAGAAGAGACATAACGGACTCTGAAGGGATAAGTAACAATGACAAGATGAGAGTTGACTTCATAGAAACATTTAAGAATGAAATGTATAGGCATGGAAAGATACCTCTAGTCAGATCCTGGATGAGTAGAAGGGCAATAGGACTATTCCCAAAAGACGTAACATACATAATAAAGCAGCAGCTCAGCGACTGCGTTGATGTTGGCCCAGACCCGCTGGTTAAAGAATGGATCAACGAAGGATACACCGTATGGGTTTCAAAGGAGATATATGGGGAGAATGCTGGGCCAATAATATGGGCTAACCCGGAATATTTGTGGAGGCAATGTCGATATGCAAGAGAGTTAAATGTGGATGGAGTGCTAGCTCTCCACAACACCCAAAGAAGCTTCAGAGGATTCGTAACCAAACTACAACAAGTAAACTATGTAGCCTTCACGTACTATTTAAGCCATAATGAACCATACAATGAATCATTATGGAAGAGACATTTTGAGGAGATATTTGGAAGAATAGGTGGAAGGGTTCTGGAGGCGATGAAGAAGGCAAGCCTCCCAATACTAAATATCTCAAGAATAATATACACTAAGGATGAAGGGTACACATATGACTTTCCATACCCAATCATCTACAAAATTTCAGGGTACAAGTTCTATTTAGGGTCTGAACATATGAGGCCTCCAGAATGGATCCGTGGGGACCTCCAAGCGATACATGACTACATCGAGGAGATAAAACGTTCAGGATGGAAGGAAAGCCTCCTATCAGAACCAACAAAAGGAAAAATGAAGAATCCAATAGCGTTCCTTTCATCCATAACAGAAGAATCCAAGGAAGGAGCTGAAATCCTCGAAGAATTAAGCAGAAAAGAAACAAAATCGCCTGATGATCTTGAACTTGCAAGAATAAATGCTTGGCTCTCCTATTATCTAGGGCTTGAATGGATTGAAACCCTAAAAGCATACCTATACTACAATGGAGGATTACATGAGAAGAAAGAAGAAGAGAAGAAAGAGCTCTTCAATAAATGCCTGAAGCATCTATCAAAGGCTATAGAAGCCCTAGAAAGGCAGATGGAGCTCCTCCTATCCTTCCCACAACACCTAATAGAACCAGCTCCAACATTCATAAAGGGAATATCAGCAGCTCCAAGATTCACAATCTCAATCACAGAAAAGATTGAGATGAGGAGACGAGAATACTTACAGTTAAAGTCGGACTTTGAAATACAAAAGACAGAGGAGGAAAAGAATATGGAAAGACTGATACCATGGATCGACAGGCTAATGAAAGAAGTCTATCGAAGCATAGTTCATAAATACTAATAATAAACATCTCCTCACCAAGACGAAGTATTATAATCCTCCCATAAGATGCTTTGGTCAGGGGTCTATAGGTCTTTTGGGTGTGTGGTGGAAGCCTAAAATGGTGGTGGACATGGGATCAATGAGTATCCTAGAAGAGATATAATCTGCCGAGATGATGATGGAACCCGATCAAGAACCATAGATGGAGACACGTTGAAGATTATCAAGGTGATGTAGGTTACGAGATCTGATGGATGCCGCTAATCAAAGCAGGTAAGCCTCAGTTACATACCTCTGCATCATTCTATGGCTGTTGAAGTAATACGCCACTTTCCCAATTGAATTGTTCATCATATCTATCCATTCGTCTCTCCTATCATAGAATGTTGGGATAATCAAGTACTTCAGCTTGTTATATAAATCCTCTATCTCCATCCTTCTTCTCTTACTCTCTTCGACAGGTTCATCTGGAGGAGGTCCTATAGCCCACCCAGTCACTCCCTCAACGCAGCCCTCCACCCACCATCCATCTAGAACGCTGAAGTTTATCACTCCATTATGTGCCGCTTTCATCCCGCTTGTTCCGGATGCTTCAAGCGGCGGTAGAGGCGTGTTCAGCCAAACATCAACTCCAGAAGTTAATTTAGCAGCCATCTCCATATTATAGTTCTCAAGGTAAACTATCTTGATCTCCCCCTCCAACTCTCTCATATAACCATAAATCTCCTTTATTATCCTCTTACCTTCAATATCCTTTGGATGCGCTTTTCCTGCAAATACAAGCTGGATCCTTCCCTTTCTATTTATCTCCCTCAGCCTCTCTATATCTGAGAATATTAATGTAGCCCTCTTGTAAGCTGTAGCTCTCCTCGCGAAACCTATTGTTAACGTGTCTATGTCAAGTTCAACTCCGGCTCTCTCCTTTATAAAGTTGAAGAGGGCTGCCTTAGCCTTCATGTGGGCTGCCCATATCTCCTCATCTGGTATTGGCCCTACTCTAACAAGCAGTTCAGGCTCATTCGCCCATCCAGGTATATACCTGTCAAAGAGCTCCCTGAAGTATGGGCTCGTCCAAGTATATGAGTGAACGCCATTTGTAATCGACATTATATGATGTCCTGGAAAGAGCTTTCTCGAGTATTCCATATGCTCCTTCGTCACTCCATTCGTGTACTTGCTTAGATTTAAGGCTAGCAGAGTCATGTTTAATCGGTCCTCCCCACCATACCTCTTCAAGGTTTCAACAGGAAACTCTTCCTCAAGTAACTCTTGAACTAGATCGTAGGGGAACTTGTCGAATGCTGCCTCAACGGGTGTATGGGTTGTGAAGATGCATAGGTTCTTTACTTTGTCAACGTTCATATCATTCCTCTTCAAGAGCTCAAGTGTTAATAGGCTTGAATGTCCTTCGTTCATATGATACTTCGCTACGTTGAAGTTTAATGCTTCAAGCATCCTAACCCCGCCTATCCCTAGAACAATCTCCTGTTTGAGACGGTACCTCTCATCCCCCCCGTAAAGATAATCTGTTATACCCCTATCCTCCGGAGTGTTCCCTTCAACGTCTGTGTCAAGGAAGAGTATCGGAACAATACCGCCCGTTAAACTCTGATATTCATAAAGCCATGACCTAACCTTCACGTTTCTATCTCCAATCTTAACCGTGACTGTTTGGGGAGGAGAATCCATATACTCTGACGGGCTCCACTCATCAGGATACTCCAGCTGATCTCCCTCACTAGTTATCTTCTGTTTAAGATAACCCTTCCTACTGACTAATGTAACAGCGACTAATGGAATCCTCAAGTCAGCGCTTGATCTGATAACATCCCCAGCTAAGACACCTAATCCGCCGCTGTAAGTTGGAATCTCACTCCTTATTCCAATCTCCATAGAGAAGTATGCTATTCTAGGCCTCTCAAGAAATCTTCTCTGACAGTATTCACTACAAAAATAATACAATCTGCCCCTAACCTCAGTTTTAAACTTTGCTTTTTCCTTTTCTATTGGCATTCCACAGACTGGATCCCTCACTGCAACATTTTCTTCTCTTGACTGAGCATATCCAATCATAAGAAGCAACCCCACCTACACAGATGGATCTGCATACATCCTATTAACCTTTCTAGGACTAAGGGAACGGATATATCCCACCTAAATTAATAATATTACGTATCAATGTTCTAGGGAAATGATCATTGAAGAAAACTAAGATTGTCTGTACTATAGGTCCCTCCTCCCTCTCAACCGAAGTTTTGGAGAGAATGTATCAGGCTGGGATGAACGGGGCCAGGATAAACACCGCCTATGGAGATCTCGACCAGTATAAAAGAATTGTGGAGAGTATCCGTGAAATAGCCGATATCCCCGTGATAGTTGACATTAAAGGCCCCGAGATTAGACTTCACGTTGATCATAAAAGAACCCTCTCAAAGGGTGAGATAGTAAAGGTTGGATTTAAAGGTGAAGAATTAAGATTCAACCATAACTTTATAGAGAAGGTTGATGTCGGCGACTATATCTACATCGATAATGGCAAGATCAAGACGCGTATAATCTCGAAAGACAATAAAACTCTCAGTCTACTCGTGATTAACGGCGGAGAAATAGATGATGGAAAGGGAGTTAACATCCCGAATAAGCAGCTCTCTGTCCCTTCACTCTCAAAGAGCGACTTGAAAGTTATAAGATTCTCTGAGGAATATGAAGTTGAGTATATAGCCCTCTCTTTCACAAGGAATGCTAAAGATGTTGATAATCTGAGAAGTGAAGCGAGTAGCTTCAAAGGAGGAATAATCGCCAAGATAGAGAATTTTGAAGGCGTTAAGAACTTCAAGGAGATAATGAATGCTGTAGAATGTATCATGATAGCCAGGGGAGATCTGGGGGTTGAGATAGATCTCGAAAAGGTTCCACTGGTCCAGAAATCAATTATTAAGATATGTAATCAGGAAGGAAAACCTGTTATAACGGCAACTGATATGCTTGAATCGATGATCCATGAGCCTATCCCGACAAGAGCCGAAGTCAGTGATGTAGCTAATGCTATACTCGATGGAACCGATGCCGTGATGCTATCAGGAGAAACCTCGATAGGTAAATATCCTGTTGAAGCAGTCTCAATCATGTCTAGGATAGCAGAGGAAGCTGAGAGAACCGTTAAAAGCAGCGTTGAGAAAGGAGGATTCATTAACATCTCAGATGCCATAAGCAAGGCTATCCATAACATATGCTTGAATATGCCAGTTGACAAAGTTGTCACCTTAACGAGATCCGGATATACGGCTAGGATGATAGCTCGATTCAGAATTAAACAGCCGATAATAGCTGTTACGCCTGAAGAGAACATTAAAAGACAACTCGAGTTAGTCTTCGGCGTATATCCAGTACATATAGACTATC
>WAQA01000152.1 GCA_015520475.1 Candidatus Bathyarchaeota archaeon
CAATCCGCAACACTAGCCTATAACCCCTCAGGAGCATATATCACAGGAAACAGCTACAACGTAGTCGTACAGGCCATGTTCAGCGACGGAAGCACCTTCACAACGACAACCTCTGTGAAGTGTAGATCATCATAACCCAAAGGACATGATATCCCCCAATTTTTTCTCTTTACGTCTCCTCTCTCGCAGATATTGATTTTGAACAGCACTGGAAAACTGAATGGAAGGGAGGATCAAGCCTAAAGGCGAGGTTATAATGGAGGCTGGAGAGGGGAGGCCGTAATCAGACCTGAAGTGAGGGATAGGATTCCGCTCCGCCACAAGGTAACTCGGGGAATAGGCCTGGAAAAAATCTTGAGAGTGGGGTTGAGGAGAAAAATCTCTCCACGCATCTCAGCCTCAAAATATCAGATCATCTACGGCCAACCGAAAGGAGGGGAATAAAGATTATTTAGGTTGCGCATATATATCTGTGTGGTTGATTAGATGTGTTGTGATGGTGATTCCGGCTTAGTTCTCGTCAGATCCAACATGCCTAGAGGATTCATCCTCAATAATTATGGCATCCGAGGCTGTAGGTTCGCAGCATATGAGCTTCGCTGTATGGGGGAAGGAGGTGTCGGGGTTGGAGCGCTCACTTAGTAAATCTATCCCATTAAAGATAGGCTCTAGAAAGCAGCTCTTTATAGATGATTATGTAATCGATCGTCTTGAGGGAGAATATATTGTCAGAGTATTGAATCAGCCGGAGAAGTATCCTGGAAACCCGATACTTGAAGCTGACAGGCCCTGGGAGCACTCCCTCCTCCTAGGATCAGTCATATACGACGAGGAAGACAGAATCTTTAAGATGTGGTACTCAACTTGGAATCCTCCCTGGTACGGTTACTCTAACGAGGAGGCAAGCCTAGTCTGTTATGCAACATCGATCGACGGGATACATTGGCATAAGCCCAGCCTAGGAATAATAGAATTTAGAGGGTCAAAGGACAACAACATCGTGATGAAGAGCTATAATAGGGGGGTTGCAAGGGATGGAACCCCATACCAGAACGCATGGATAGGCAGAATCCTATATCTGGACAGAGTCTTCAAGGACGTTGATGACCCTGATCCTGAGAGGAGATACAAGATGTCCTTCTGGGATGCAACTGAAAGGGGGGAGGGGATATGCATCGCCTTCTCCCCAGACGGCATCCACTGGAGAAGATATGAGGGTAACCCTGTATGCCGAGTTAACGCCCCCCACGACGCATTCAGCATAATGCACGATGAGGAGGAGGGGAGGTACATAGCCTTCCCAAACCTCCTCTTTGAGGAGGGTCTCCCAGAATTCAACATGAGGAAGATTGGAAGGTGTGAGAGCAGAGACTTCATACACTGGACTGAGCCGGAGCTCATCCTAATGCCGGATGAGGAGGACCACCCGCACACGCCGGAGAACGCTCCATGGCCATACGTCCAATTCTACAATATAACAGCCTTCAATTATGAAGGGTTATACCTGGGGTTACTGGCCTATTACAGGGCCGACCCAAAGGATCAGACGATGGATGCTCAGCTCACAGTCTCCCGTGACAGCTACAGGTGGCTGAGAGCCGGGGACCGATACACGTTCCTGCCTAATGGGCCGAGGGGAAGCTGGGATGAGGGAATGATAAGTGACATCTCACCTCCAATAATCATCGGGAACATTATCTACCTCTATTACGGCGGGACCGACGGGCCGCATTACAGCAACTTCTCCAAGTCACGTATAGGCCTCGCCACCCTACGTTTAGACGGCTTCGTCTCGATAGACGCTGTTAAGGAAGGCGTACTCACAACGAAACCATTAACCTTCAAGGGTACAAGGCTCGAGATAAACGCTGAGATACGTAGACACGCAGCCGTCCAGGACTGGAGAGGATACGTAAAAGTTGAGGTTCAAGATGATAGGGGCAGGGCCATCCCAGGATACTCAGCTGAGGAGTGCGACCCATTCACCGGAGACTCAGTACATCACATAGTCACATGGAGGGGGAACCCTGACGTAGGCCCCCTACAGGACAGGCCTGTAAGGTTAAAGTTTCATATGAGAAGGGCGAAGCTCTACTCCTTCCGCTTCTTCACCCCTTAATCCCGGAGAAGATCCTGTCATGGGAGATTCTGGAGAAGACGGGTTCAGCCCCTTCCATTTCATCCAGATATCTGATCCACACATTATACCGCAGAGGACAGATGTGAACCAGAGGCTTCTCGATACGATAACCGAGATAAACAGGCTCAAGCCAGCCTTCGTCATAGTTACAGGGGACATGATAGATGCATCCTCAGACTGGCATGTCAGAACATTCAAGGCGATAAACAGCTACATGAAGACCAGGAGCTTCCTGATGCCTGGAAATCATGAGTTAGGGAATGACATCCCACCACAACAGATCGCAGATCCATACATCCGCGATCTAATCATTAACAGGGACATGGCTGTTCCCCGCTACGTCAGATCCGGAGGGGCAGATGAAGCTGAGGATCCTCCCCTAACAATCGAGGAGGCTGAGGCTAGAAGATGGAGATACAGAAACATAATCGACGAAGGAAAGATCTCCTATTACGAGAGCAGGTTTGGAAGAACATACTTCTCCTTCAAACATAACAACTGCCGCTTCATAGCGCTGAACCCATACCTCTTCCTAACCGGAATGGACAAGGAGAAGGAGCAATGGAGATTCCTCGAGGAGAACCTGAACTTGGCGGTTGAGGAAGGAAATACACATGTAATCCTCCTATTACATAAGCCCCTCTTCATCAAGAACCCATATGAACAGCAGAGATTCACCGTGGATGGCATATACTGGATCGTTCCAAGCCCAGCTAGAGACACCCTCCTAGAATATATCAGGAGATACCATATCAGAACAGTCATCACAGGCCACCTCCACAGATACCTCCACATCAGACATGAATGGCCTGAAGGATTCTACACAGACTTCATAACATGCGGGGCCATAGGGGAAGGATACGGATACATAATCTACAAGGTTGAGAAGAACAGAATAACACATACATGCGTGAAGTATGAGAGTTACGCATCAGAGAAGCATCCTAGAAGCCCAGAGGAGAAAACATCACATAACATCCAGCTAAAGCCGCTGAGAAGCACAGCCACCGAGAAGACCGCTCATAAAAGAGCAACCACGCCACACAACATAGAAAAGAACAGAAGACCCATATGGAAGGAAGGATACATAGAGCTGAGAAGCCCTGAAAGAGAAGGCCTATACACCTTCGAATTCAAGCTGCCGAGAGGCGAAGTAAAGGTTCAACTGGATCTAACCACGAGAAGCAAGGTTAACCTCTCAGTGAACAATACGGAGATGATGAGCATACCACCAATACCTAAAATCTCACCATTCATCTACCCAGAGATAAACCCTGCAACCGGGAAGGCTCGATACATAATCGATGAACCAACGATAAGTATAATTCTCCCCCAACACCTCCTGAAGGATGGACTGAACACCTTAACAATCCACATCAAAGGAGAAGAAGCAACAAGCTGCAAAATAAGACTTACAGGGATAACCTCAACCTAGAATAACCCTACATCCTTAAAGAGCCTCCTACCATAGAGCCTAAACCAAACCATAGAATAGTGTTTAGCGAAATATCAATGCTAAAGTTACAGGGGGATGGAATCGATCTCCTTTACAGGGTAGAGGACACCTTCTACATGATGAAGAAGATCGATATGCATGGGGGAGCCACCGTTTTAACTGGTGACAGCCCACATTAACGGCTTAAATATTCCAGTGATCCCTCATTGGAGGTG
>WAQA01000153.1 GCA_015520475.1 Candidatus Bathyarchaeota archaeon
AATGTATGGTCGGGCGGGCAGGATTTTCATAGGGGCTTACCCTATTTTGAAGTCGCCGAGTTGAGGGAGGTCCCTCAACTCTCCTGCGACACTCCGGTGTCTGTACGCTTGGTAGGCTGAACTACACCTACTCATATGAGTAGGTGTCTACAGCGTCTCCATCGGCTGGATGCCAGCCGATTCGGAAGCTCTACCAAGCTGAGCTACCGCCCGACAATCTTTTTTGATCTGGGAAATGGAATATATGTTTTTCGTTTGGTGGGGTCTTTCGGTTGATTGATGCTTGTTCTCTACGGTGTTATGCTGGTAGTGGAACTGTGGGGTTTCGGCTGTTATGTGGGGCTGCCTGAGGTTTCTAGACGCATAGTTATAATGTGTCCCCATTCTTAAGGTGGTTTTATGGTGAATTTTGAGTTTAAGTTGGTTCAGGCTTGTCTCCTTTTTATCTAGGTTTGTCCGAGAAGGGGATCCATCCGAAATATTAAGGTTGGTTCGCTTTCAGGTTCTATTTTGCGTGATTATGTATCTGTTGAATGTCTCGTTTATTATTGATCTGCTTCTGGTCATGATTTCATGGAGTATGTCGAGTATCTGGGTTATCTTGATCAGTGAGGTTGGATCTAATGCCTTTTCAGCCTGTCTCAGTATATTCTCTCTCTTTCTGTTGAATCTTTCCTCGTTCTCGTATACTCTGCCTGTGGCCTCCAGATTGTTTGCTAGGAATGCTTCTAGTGCCCGATTATATGTTTCTATAACTAGCTCGCTTAGATCATTTACCTCTTTTTGGAATGGTTCTGGAAGTTTATGTTTTGGGGATGTCTTCTTGGCTATTTCAGCTGCGTAATCCCCTATCTTCTCGAGATCCTTCACTATACTTCTATAGATTAGGGATTCTTCGAGCATGTTTATTCCGATGTCTGTTGTCATCAGGCTTCCCTGTACGAGCATTAACTGTCTAATTATGAATAGGTTTAGTCTGTCCACTTCGTCGTCGAATTTTATTGTGTCCTCGGCAAGTCTCTTATCGGCGTCTATGAAGGCCTTTATTGCGTTTCTATGCATTGTCGAGACCATCTTAAGCATTCTTGTCAGGCCGTTGTTTACCGTTATGGCTGAGGAGTTGAAGAGGGTTGTTAGGATCAGTTCTCTCTGTGACTCCTCAGCAATCTCGAATCCCATAAACTTCCATGAATTGTTTCTGATGAATTGTTCTATGTTTGGATCTATATGGGAATCGGATGTTATCTTCATGTTCTGGTAGCCCGCCAGGTACGATGCTATTATAAGCCTTAAAATGTCCCCTTTATCTCCTGAGTTAACGTTTATGTTGATTGTTGAGTCAGTCTTTTCAGGGCTTTACTTCAATTTAATTAGGAGGCTTGAGCTCCCTTTCGGGATGAGTATCAGCTCCCCGCCAGGCTTTAATCCCGCCTCCCTAACCCACTTCTTCGGTAAAGAAACTATAAATGTTGTTCCGCCTACAACCTGGACCTTCCTAACTTCCATGATCCCCTTTCCTCTATAGTATTATATAGTAACCCTCCATAAATATGGTTATGATGTTTAAATATCTTTCTAATTGGTGTTACCGTAGCAGATTGATGAGGAATTCATTATATATCGATTTATATGTTTATATAGAACAATAGACCTCTATCTTTATTGGTGATGATTTTGGAGTGGACCTTTCCTCAGGAGGGACATATGGACAAGGCAAGCGGCATCTACTTCCAGAATATGACGGCGAGTGAGGTGGAGGAGAGACTGAAAAAGAATGATCTGATAATAATTCCGATTGGAAGCACCGAGAATCATGGTCCACACGCCTGTTATGGCGAGGACACATTCCTAGTGACTAGGATGGCCGAGCTTGTGGCTCAGAAGACAGGCTGCACAGTTGCCCAGCCGATCTGGTATGGATCACATCCGTACCATCATATGGGTATGCCTGGAACGATAATAGTGGATGATGACGTCTTCAAAGCCGTCATAAGATCAGTTATGGCTGGCTTCTGGAACGCTGGCTTCAGAAAACAGATCCTATTGAATGGTCACGGCCAAGAGTACGTTATCCCATCAGCCATCCATCAATTTGCAAAGAAGTACCAGGTGCCTGGAATCTTTATTAATCTAAACTGGTACCATGCGATTCCACAATACTGTAAGGATAAGGCTCACGGCGGACCCTTCGAGACGCCGTTCATACATGCAGATGAATGTGAAACATCCTTCAGCCTAGCATTATTCCCTGAAATGATCAAGATGGAGAAGGCTGTTGACACTAAGCCTAGAGGCTATCTGCCGGAGAAACATATTGATAAGGCTGGATGCCTATATCAGAGGCCCATCCGATGGTATGATCATGTTGGATGCGGACCTATAGAGGTCGTCGCCTACCCTGAAGGGGTTGTTGGGAAGGCAACATTAGCAAAGGCTGAGAAAGCTAGGAACGGCCTGATAAACCTACTTGATTACATGGTTGAATTGATAAATGATATAATGGAGCGGTTCCCGCCTGGAAAGCTACCTCCAATAGACGAGATTACACAGAGGCCTAGAGATGAGATAGAGGCTGTAATTAAGGGTCCTGCGAGGGGAGGGCGAAGCATATACACGCTTGCCTATCCACCTTAAATCGAAGGGAGGCGTGAAGATTGAAGGCTTTAAGAGTTTATGCATCTAAAGAGCCTAAGAAAGGATACATCCTCTCAGATCTAGAATTAAAAACCGGTAAGGTATTCGAAGGAAGCAAAGTGTGGCGATACCCAGAGATAAAACTTGAAGATGTTGAGAAACCTAAAGTTGGACCTAAAGATCTTCTCATACGTGTAAAGGCATGTGGAATCTGCGGTTCAGACATCCACTTCTACGAGACCGACGAGGACAACTACATCCTCTATCCTGGACTAACAAAGTTCCCATGCACGATAGGGCATGAATTCTCAGGTGTAGTTGAAGAGATTGGAAGATCAGTCAGAGGATTCAAGCCTGGAGATCCAGTTACAGCTGAGGAGATGTTCTGGTGTGGAGAGTGTATACCATGCCGGAACGGCTTCCCAAATCACTGTGAAAACCTTGAAGAGCTAGGCTTCACAGTTGACGGGGCTATGGCTGAATATGTACGTGTCGAGGCGAAGTACTGCTGGAAGATAGACTCCCTACTTAACGTTTACAGGTCAGAAGATAAACTCTATGAGGCAGGTTCACTTGTTGAACCTACATCCGTCGCCTACAACGCCCTATTCATAAGGGCTGGAGGATTCAAGCCTGGAGCGTATCTGGTGGTTTACGGTGCAGGTCCAATAGGCTTGGCGGTTATCCAATTAGCTAAGGCAGCTGGAGCCTCAAAGATAATTGCATTTGAAGTTGCAGATGAAAGAATAAGACTGGCGAAGGATATAGGGGCAGACTACGTCTTCAACCCATTAGAACTTAAGAGAAACGGAATATCACCGTCAGAGAAGGTTATGGAGATAACCGGTGGATTCGGAGCTGACATCCAAGTTGAAGCGGCTGGAGCCCCAACCCAGACATTACCTGAAATGGAAAAGTCTCTAGCGATAAATGGAAAGATAGTCTGGATTGGAAGGGCTGAGAAGGCTGCTCCAATAACGATGGAGAGATTCCAGACTAGGAGAAGCCAGATCTTCGGTTCTCAAGGCCACTCTGGACATGAAGTCTTCCAGAACGTGATTAGGTTGATGGCGTCCAACAGGATAGATATGACGAGGATAATCACTAAGAGGTTCCGGCTTACCGATGGAGTAAAAGCGTTAGAGGAAGCCTCGAAGAGGGTTGACGCCAAAATAACAGTAAAACCGGGTGATTGATTTGAGGATGCGAGCGGTAGTATTCTACGGCGTCGATGAAGGCTTCAGAATCGAGGATGTTGAAGCGCCAACCGTTAAACGTGGAGATGATATCCTAATAAAGGTTAAGCTGGCCGGCCTATGCGGTACGGACCCTGCGATACTTGAGGGGAGACATCCAGCTGCACCGCCCGTAATCCTTGGACATGAATACGCCGGAGAGGTTATAGAGGTAGGTGGAGACGTTAAGGACATAGATGTTGGAGACCATGTAGTAATAGACCCAAACATTAAATGCGGTAAATGTTATAGATGCAGGACAGGTAAAGAGAATCTCTGCGAGAACATGACCACCCTCGGAATATACATTGACGGAGGCTTCTCAAGATACAATGTTGCTCCTAGAAGCGCCGTTTATAAGATTCCATCCGACATGAGATGGGAGGACGCTGTTCTAGTGGAGCCCGTCTCATGTGCTATAAACGGAGCTAATAGGGCGAGGATAAACGTTGGGGACACCGTTGCGATTATAGGTGCTGGGCCCATGGGGCTGATATGGACCCAACTGGCTAAATGGAGGGGTGCAGGTCTGATTATAGTAAGCGACCTCGTCGAGAAAAGGCTTGAGATGGCTAAGAAGCTTGGAGCCGACGTCACAGTAAACCCTAAGGAGAAGGATTTCGTTGAGGAGGTGAAGCGGCTTACCGATGGACGGATGGCCGATGTATGCGTGGAGGTTGTCGGTAACCCGAGGACCGTTGAGCAGGCGTTGGCTGCAACTGGATATGGAGGTAGAACCGTTATCTTCGGCACTACAAAGAAGGGTCTCAAAGCCTCCTTTGAACCCTATCAGGTAATGAGATATGAGAAGGAGATAATTGGATCCTTCATAGCCAATTATACATTCTCCTCAGCCATCGCCGTAATGTACAAGAGAATAATAAATTCTGATCTGATGATAACCCATAAATACTCGATAGAAGAGTTTAATAAGGCCGTAGAGACCCATAGATCCGGTGAAGCTATAAAAATAGCTATTCAACCATGACCTCTTAAACTAAGAGATGAAAGATATGCGGGTGGCAATAGTTGCCTCTATAGAACCAGATGTGAAACCTCTTGGAGTAAGAGGGGCGATAGATACTATTCTAGAGAGCATCCATGATCTCGGATATGACGGCGTTGAGCTGCACATAAGAGACCCTGATAAAATCGATGTTAGAAGAGTTAAAGAGATAGTTGATGTCTTCGGTTTAGTTGTGCCGGCGATAGGTACAGGCTTCACCTACACCGTCTATGGACTCAGCTTCTCATCAAATGATTCAAAAGTGAGATCTGAAGCCGTAAGAAGGGTTGAGGAGTACCTGAAGGTTGGAAGCGAATTAGAAGCGGATGTAATTATAGGTCTGGTTCAGGGAGTAGCTGATAACAGAGCTGCTGGAATAAAGAATCTGAAGGATTCCCTTGAGAGATGTATTAAACCAGCTGAGGACCTAGGAGTAAACATCCTATTAGAACCTTTAAATCGGTACGAGACAAACCTGATTAATACTGTGAAGGACGCTGTTACATTAAGGAATGAGATAGGCTCCGATAAACTCTGGGTTATGGCGGATACATTCCACATGAATATTGAGGAGAAATCCATCTATAAGAGTATAGTTGAGGCTGATGGATTCCTCAAGCATATCCACTTTGCTGACAGTAACAGGCTTGCACCTGGACAGGGACATATAAACTTCAGAGAGGTTCTTAAAGCCCTAAAAGAGATAAATTATAACTCCTTCATCACAGCCGAGATTCTCCCGTTACCAGGGGAATGGGATGCTGCAAAGATGGCGATTCAATACTTAAAGGGTGAGATGACAGGCTTCCCATGAATCAGAAGGCAGCAAATACAATCCTAAAACACCCAAAAATATTTGTTGTTTGGGTTGGAGATTATGAATAAACCCTCTAATATTCTAAATATTGCGCATAGGGGAGCATCAGCCTACGAGCCTGAAAACACGCTTAGAGCATTCAAGAGAGCTATAGAATTAAACGCTGATATGGTGGAGGTTGATGTAAGACTAAGCAAGGACGGCTACTTGATGGTTATACACGACGAGACAGTTGATAGAACGACTAATGGAAGCGGATACGTAAATATGATGACACTTAAAGAATTAAAGAGTCTGGATGCTGGAAACGGAGAGAAGATCCCTACGTTAGAGGAGGTTATAGACTTGGTTAAGGGAAGATGTCAGCTGCTGATTGACGTTAAGGATCCTCCGCCGATAGAGAAGAAGATAGTAAACCTTATAGAATGCACTGGAATGGAATCTGACACCGTGATCATCGCATATTCATATCCGGACAGCTTGGAGGAGAAGAGGATTAAGGAGATTAATCCGAAGATTAGGACGGCGGCGTTATTTAATGAGGCTCCAGTAGACC
>WAQA01000154.1 GCA_015520475.1 Candidatus Bathyarchaeota archaeon
CATGAAATACTTCTGCAAGGAACAATTAAAACTAAAATGGAATCCCTCTGGGCAGAAATATCCTCCGGCTTACAAGTAACAGTAAGAGAAATGCTTCTCATAGGAAAGTATAAAGGCGTCTTTTTAATGGGCATACCGGACGCTGTGATCTTTAAAGAAGGAGAAGCAAAGCTCGTCGTCGAATATAAATTCACAAGGAGCCGCTTCCCATGGCATGATCATCATGTGCAAGCCAGAATATACTGCTTACTATTACATTTAATGGGACTTAAAACTGAAAACCTGAGATACGTCTTGATCCTCGCACCCCGAGCATGCAAAGGAATACTTGAGATCAGAAATATCGAGAGAGCAATACTAAACGGTGGTGGAGGTGAAATTATCGAGAGAAGGATCGCTGGTCAAACCATAAGAGCATTTGTCACTACATTCAAAATTGAAGAGGTAAAACAGGAATTAGAATGGGCTCTCGATTATTGGTTAAAAGAAAGAGATGCAATACCCACCAGAAGACCAAACAAGTGTCGTGTGTACTCATTTAACGATAAGTGTAACCATGCTATTAGCATCAATTAAAAGCTCTATAGGGAAGGTTTATGTTTATCTCGAAATCGATAGATAGACCGCATTTAAACCTAAAAACAGCTAACTTGACCAGAATTCCACTCATAAGCTATAAAAGAGCTCAAGTGCTCAACGATCTTGGAATAGCAACAATACGTGATCTTCTATCCTGTAATCCTACAGCTCCTTCGTGTCATGAGAAGATTAAAAGCCGCAACGGCTCTTTTTCTAAACAGATACCGCTAATAATGTAATATGCGCATCTACCTTCCCAAACCTGGCATTTCTATATCCCAAGTAGCCAAAACACGTTACGAGAATCCATTTAAGGACTTGCTACCTCAAATCATAGACTCTCCGCAGCTCCCACCATCCTGAGCCTTATTTCTTAAGCGCTTGTATTCTAAACGCTTCTTGAGCAGCAATTCAAGAGTCTTAGGAACTATCCCCCTTCTTTTCTGGCAGATGTTGTAGCCTAGTTCTGGAACCCTTAGTCGGGAGGTTTATACCTGCCGACGGTGCCTACTCCAACCCATAACGGGGGCATCTGGGTTATCTCTTAACGGGCGGATGCTGAGCCAAGATGCTAATGCAGGTGCGGCGGCTATCACCCTTACCTGTCTGGCCCCCGTCTTTCCATCAACTATCAGGATGGCGCCGTACTTGTCGAGGCTCACATTAGCTATCCTTAGTAAAAGAGTCTCGCCTATTCTGCATCCTGACTCATAATGTGTACGTATGAAAGCCTTGTTCCGCGGATTCTCAGCAGCCTTCACGAGCTCCTTAACTTCCTCAGAGGTTAACAACGCTTGAGGCAACAGTCTTCTTATTTTAGCCCTTGTCTTTATCCATCTTACTTCCTCGGGGTATTCATGTTCCTCTTCATTACAGCCTCTCAGCCACTGATAGAACTTCTTCAGAACTATCTTAGTCACGCTTAGTATGTTCGGAATAGTCTGACGCGTTTATCCAGCTTACTAGACGTTCAATATCTTTTCTTCCAAGCTTTCGAAAGGTTTACCAACGATTCTAGCGAGAACAAGCAGATGATAGACGTATTTCGCAGCTCTTCCCTTGCTGACTCCCTTAGCCAGCAGATGCTCAACTATCTCTAGGATCCTAATCTTATCCTCATCGCAGACATCAGAGGAGTTCTGGAGACGCTTCAAAGCCCTATCAAAGATCCGGTCGTAATGATAGATTTCCTCCCTATACTTCGACGTCACACCCGCACCCATAAGAAAAATAGGCTGGGGAACTGAACCCGAAATTTGGTGCTCCGGCCGGGATTTGAACCCGGGTCTCCGGCTTTCTTCTCTTTGTCGAAAGGCCGGAATACTTGGCCGGACTATACTACCGGAGCTGGGGAGGTTATAACTTTCCTTTTTGTTTGTTGTTTTTCTGTTGCATCTAACAAACTTTAGTTAGTCTTAATA
>WAQA01000155.1 GCA_015520475.1 Candidatus Bathyarchaeota archaeon
ATATAATCCTCGACGGGGCAACAGAGTATTTTAACGGTCAGATAGTCGCCAATTACGGACAGGTCCTAGTGAGAGGAAACAACATATTATATATAATACTCAACGCTACACGTAAAAGGTCAAGTTAAGGGGAAGAAGAAAGAAGCAACCTCAAGAAGAACCGGGAAACATCATAGATTAAATAGCAAATATGCTGAAGAAGAAAAACCGCCGATACAGAAAATTTTAAGATAACAAAACCTTTAATTTGTTCTCTCTAAAAGAAGAAATATTGGACCCGTGGCCTAGTCTGGATAGGGCATCGGCCTCCTAAGCCGAGGGTCGGGGGTTCGAATCCCCCCGGGTCCGCCAATCCAACCCGCTAAGCCAATACAGAGCGGAGCACACTGAAAATTTTCCTTTCAGCGCATCCACAAACCTCCACCGATACTCTCAGAAGCTTATATATTCTTAACCGGAAAGTATTAGGGAGAGGGGTAAGAGCTTGACCAACAGAAAAGTTATATTGATCGGTTTAGACGGAGCAATACCGGAACACATACTGAAGTTCTCAGAGGAAGGATCTACACCCAACATTAAGAGAATAATTGATGAAGGCGTCTTCTCAGAGGCTCTTCCATGCCCACCATGTGATACTCCAACCAACTGGACGACGATAGCAACTGGGGCATGGCCTGGAACACATGGAATAACAGGGTTCTTTACACGTAAAGAGGGAGAATCATTCCTAAATTATCCAGTAGAGTCTAAGCCTCTAAACGTCTTCAACACTTCAATGTGCCGTGCAGAGTATATATGGGACGCCGCTGAGAAGGCTGGAATGATAAGTATAATCCTAAACTATCCAACAGCATGGCCTCCCACAATAAAGAGAGGAATAGTTGTTGGAGGCGGAGTCTCCGGATGGTTCTCAGGATGGATAATCGATAAGGCCAGAACCTATAAGTCACCGGATGAAGATGAAGAGGCCAGTCCACTAACATTAACCGAAGCAGAGGATTGGAAGAATGTTCCCCCATCACACTCCCAACCCCTAGAATGCGAGATAGAGATAGCCAAGTTATCTATTGAGAGATGGGTAGCTGACGGCATGAAAGATGAAGAGACAGGCAGATTGATTAAACCGAATAAATATAGAATATTAATAATTGATTCTGAAGGGAAAGGCTACGATAAGATTATAATCTCAAAGGTGAAAGATGCAGCTGCCAATCTAGGAGTCATAGGCTTAGGCGAATGGAGCCGATGGATACGTGATACCTATATTACCTCAAAAGGAAAGATTGAAGGATACTTCAGAATAAAGCTTGAAGAGATATCTCCAGAAGGCGGTCACATCAGGATCTTCAGGACGCCAATAGTGAGAATTAAAGGATGGAGCAACAGAGATGAGGCATGCAGAGAACTCGCAGAGAACATCGGCCCATTAATCGTCGATTTTGAAGGATACGACCCAGAATATCAATGTAATTACTTAGCAGAGGCAGCCCAGATACTATCCAAGAAATATAAGTGGAACCTAATGATAATCCAGGTTCATATACAGGATAGACTGAACCATATGTTCTGCAGGGACGTAGATCCAGGCTCACCTGGATATGAAGAGGAGAAGGCTGAGATCGCATGGGAAGCCTTCAGAAGAGGCTACAGAATCGTAGACAGAATGATCGGTAAGATAATCGATAGATACAATGACGAAGACACCGTTATAATGGTTGTTTCAGATCATGGATGCCTCCCAAGCCATAGACTCTTCTGGGTCGGAGGACCATTAATCGAGAAGGGACTACTAGCCTATAAATGGAGCAGTGAGATGGGCAGATACGTACCAGACACAGATAAGACGAAGGCTTTTCCTTGGGGTCCATGGGGATACATCTACATAAACCTCAAAGGAAGAGAACCGCATGGAATAGTTAGGCAAGGTGAAGAGTACAGCCGAGTACAAGATGAGATCATAGACGCATTATATAGCGCTGTAGATCCGGAGACTGGTGAACGGCCAGTCTCATGCGCCCTAAAGAAGGAGGACGCCGCGATACTTGGTCAATGGGGACCAACGGTAGGTGATGTAATATATTTCATGAAGCCTGGCTACGGAATACATAGCAGCGAAGCAATAGAATATGTATATCCCAGATCTAATCCGGAGAAGAAAGCATATTTCGGGGAGACAGTTCAACATGGAACACATGGAATGTTCCTTCCAACAGCGGAGAGAGGAGGATGCTCCCATAAAGCAGTGTTCATGGCCCTCGGATCCAACATAAAAGAGGGATACATGAGGAAGAGGCCATTATGGCTAGTGGACGTAGCCCCCACAATCGCCTTCCTACTTGGAATAAAATCCCCAACAGATGCCCAAGGCAGGGTTCTCTGGGACATATTCGACGGATGGTGAAGAAGAGGATAGAACCATTAAAAGAGTTCTATATAGACGAAGCCCATTATGACAGGAGATACAGAACCTACCATTGGAAACTCTACCATGAGATCACCTAGCAGAATATAAAGGTGTTCCTTCCAAGAGAAGACGCAACCATCCCAGATGCCGGATAAGAACCATACTAACAGACATCCTAAGAGGAGAAATTGAAAAATCGACCTTCACATCAGAAGAAATAAAAGGAAAGGATATTTGGATTGAAGATGTGAGGATAATGGGCAAGTCCATCCCAGCGCAGCTAATCCCAGAAGAAGAGAGAAGAGATAATCAAGAACAATTTTAGATAGATGCTAAACTTAGAGTTATTAAGTTCCAAGCGTAATTGGAGGTCACCTGGAGATGGATAGAAAGAAGACGGAATAGCAGAGATTAGATATAGATGATAGTTGAAGAGAGGTACGGGATGAAGATTATCCGAGGATTTTAGGTTTAATAAGGACGAGACGTCTCTCACGGATCAGCTTCTCCCAATCAATAAAGGCGAAGACAACCATAGAGAGTATCCCCAACGAATCAATCAAGACCACGGCGCCTATCTGACTTGTTAAAGCATCCATCAGAGACCTGAAAGTAACACGCATAACATTAATCATAACCCAATACGATATAAGACGGCCAAGCCAAAAGCCGAAGAAAACGCTGAAATATTGACACTTCATCATTCCTACAGCAAGAAAATAGATGTTACTTGGTAAGGGTCCCAAAGCAAAGATGAAAGATAGGAGGAAACCACCATACCTCCTGGATCTGAGGGAACGGCCAACCCAATCCATACTCCTCCTCCGCTCCTCCTTCATAACCCTACGACTAGCAGCACCTATATAGGATAGGATAATCCGACCTGAGGTAGAGGCAAACGTACCGGTCAGAGATAAAAGTGCAGGATGAAAGTAATGGGGGAAGAGAAGATAGACTGTTGAGAGGAACAGCCATGTCGGAGGCATAAAGGCAGGCACAACATTTATCATAAACACCAAAAGAAAGACGCCTACATACCCGAAGGAAGAGATGAAGGATTCTAACGTCAACCCTCACCACTACCCAGCAGACAACCTCAATTATAAAAGATAACGCTCCAAGATAAACTATTAGAAGAAGAGAGAAACAAAGTTCCCACTAAGAGACGGATCCTCCATGGACCTCCATACAGAGAACAGTATAGACCCAGAAGAGAATAATAGTTGTATCTTAAGATGGAGCTAACATAGAGATTTCTAGTGTCGATGGACAGATGAAGAAGGAAGAATTCATTCAGAATCTACCATTCACTGCTAACCGCAACATCCTCATAAAATCAACAGAGAAACCTTTAAACCCTCGCTGAATAAGATAGAGACGCTGCCTAGCTACTGTCTCCAGTCTTGTAGCAGCCGCTTCATACCCCCTCTTGAACCTTTCATCCTTTAACCTTAAGTTCTCGTTGAATAAGATTGCCTTCCTAAGATATCTCTCATCGCCAGTAACATCATAAGCGTCAATTACCAGATTTAAGAATATTGACTGTCCAAGATCAACGCCTCTCTCATCCGCATACTTCCTATTGAATCCTCTTCCAGAGGTCACACGCTTCCCTCTGCAGAGCACCTGAGGGAAGAGTCCCCCTACACTATTCCTCTCCAAGCATCCCCAGAACCTATCAAAGTAATCCATGTACCTCCCATCTCCTGTAGCATCATAGGCCCTCACCATAGCCTCTAGAGTATTATACTTCCCATCACCATATATCCTCTCAAAGACATCTCCCTCTCCAGGAGAGCCATCTCCATGAACACAGACGACAAAATGCTCCCACTCCTCAACCCAACCATACTTTATCCAGGCATCCGTAGCGGTCAACGCTATATCCCTGTACACCCCTTCTCCAAGCAGCCGATATATTCTGAAGATCTTGTTCACCCAGTAGAGGCAGTCAGTATCAATCGGATCACCATACTCACCAGTTATGGTCAAAGTATGAGGGGGAATATTTGTAGGTCTCCTCCTTCTATCCCAGACAAAATCGATTAACGCATCACACCACACCTTATACTTCTCTTTTCCAGTAACTTTGAATAGGAAGGCGAAGGCAAGGGATGCAGAGCCATAATATGACGTGTAGGTCCAATCTATGAACGCTCCCTTCTCCTCCCCCTCAATGAACGTTTCTAGACCAAAAGGCCTCTCCAGCCCCGTAGGTCTGGTAGGCCCCCTAGCTGAAGGCTCCCCAGTATTCACATCAACATAATCATGCAACCCGCCATACTTTGAACGATGATACTTCCAGACTCCCTCAGCCCACCTCTCACATCTCTCTATTATATCCTCATCATCTGGGAAATGCTCAAGAATATCAACGATCCTCCCTATCGAAGAGATCCTATGAAGATTCTTAAAGTCAGAGCCCTTATATTTGGGCTGCGCCATATACGTTGGAACTAAGCCTGTCCTCTCATTCTGATAGATAAAAACTTCCCGCATAATAGATTCTTTCTCAATCATCTCAACTTCAAACCCTCCACATCACTATGAGTTTATATACTCTAACAGTCTTGTGAAGTACCGCCGTCTAAAGGCGGCGGTTTCTCCCCTTGCACATTGAATCGCTGAACAGCCCCTCTTGGGGATGCTGTACATGGGGGTTTGGGGCTGGTTCACATCAGTCCTGCCCCTCAACATATAACCGTGAAACCTACTCAACCTATAGATTGGAGATTCAACTATTAAAAAATGTGGTTCATAACTCATCCACCAGTTAAAACCAGATGCCCTTCTTGCAGTGAAATTTATAATTGTCTTCATTTAGACGACAACTGCTGGACATAGTACAGAAGCAGAGA
>WAQA01000156.1 GCA_015520475.1 Candidatus Bathyarchaeota archaeon
GTATATGCAGGTAGTGAGATACGGCCTGGAGACGAGGTTATCGTAACAGATGAGGAGGAAAGAGTGATCGCTGTTGGAAGAGCCATCTTAACAGGTGAAGAGATGATGCTCTTCAAGAGCGGAGTTGCAGTTAAGGTTAGAAGGGGAAGATCAGCATAGAAACAGAATTCTTAACATGCAAGGATAGATTAATAATTTTAGGGAAAGATAAAAATGTGTTTGGATGCATCTTTATTCTTGATGGGAGGATGTTATGGTGCGGAGGATAACTTCTAGAGAAGCCAGAAGGATGATGAAGAGGATAGGGTTGAATATGACGCCGCTGACAGATACGCAGGAAGTGATCATAAGAACTTCGATGAAGGAGATAATCATTGAGAACCCTGAAGTTTCAATCTTAACATTGCATGGACAGAGGATATTCCAGATAGTTGGCGGAGAGATCACTGAGAGGGAGGTGGAGCGGAAGCTAATCATACCTGAAGAGGATGTGCAACTTGTCGCTCAACAAGCAAATGTAAGTCTTGAGGAGGCTAGAGCAGCGCTTGAAGAGACCAACGGGGACCTTGCACAGGCAATTCTACTTCTAAGTCAGAAGTAGGAGGGGGATGTTCAGAGACACTTCTCAACATCGATTCCAAGTTTCTCAGCTATCTCAGTTATCTCCTTCCATGTCCTATCAGGAACATATATTCCTTCTCTAAGCCTTTTACGTTCAGTTCTGAACTCTATCTCGCCGGGTATCAATATTTCCTTGAAGCCGGGCATCAACCTTGAACTCTTAATCTTCTTTATCATGTAGCTCATTCTCTCCTTGAATCTGTTGAGAGGCATGAACTCTTCTATATTGATGGCCTCCATGAATATTCCATTTCCCTTCTTCTCATCTTCAAAGCTGAACTCTGACTGTGCTAGAACAGCAGTTAAAGCCTCAACAGCCAAGCTTAAACCGAACCCTTTATATCCAAATCTTCCTCCCAGAGGGAGTATGGCGCCCCCCTCATAGAAGTCTGCAGGATCATTGCTTGGTCTACCATTCTTATCAATTATACATCCGTCAGGCAGCTTCTCACCTTTATGAAACTTGAATCTAACCTTTCCCTCAGCACATACGCTTGTTGATATGTCAAGTACGAATGGAACCTCACCCTCAACTGGAAAGGCGAAGCTTATAGGCGCCGTACTCAGCATACGATCTATCCCACCGTAAGGGGCAACATTCCTTATAGAGTTTACAGCAGCTATCCCTATCATTCCATTCTCCACCGCCTTAAGCGTGTAATCTGCAAGCCTACCAATATGGTTCGAGTTATGGACGCATACAATACCAGCAGCATTTCTCCTAGCCTTCTCTATGGCTATGCTCATCGCCTTCATCCCAACTATCTGGCCGAAGCCCCAATTACCGTTCAGCAGAGCGGTCGATGCTGATTCACGTACAATCTCAACCTCAGCGTTTGGAACAATCTCCCCCTTCTCAATTGATCTTACATATTGCGGTATCCTGATTACTCCGTGAGAGTCATGTCCAACAAGGTTTGCTTTCACCAATAGTCTGGATACTGTTCGCGCTTCCTCCTCAGATGATCCAAGCCTCTTAAAGATTTCAGTTCCAATCCATTCCAGTTTTTCATGTCCTATTGTAGGCATCTTTTAATCTCCCGAACCAGTCATGATTTCCATAACTTTAGGGATAGATAAACGTTCCTGCTTTTAGGCGTTGCCCTTAAAGGATGAACTGTCACCCTTTAACTTTCTCCAACGCCGCGTTTATGGCTTCATCCAGGACATAAGCCATCTCTTCAACAGCATCTCTCTCAATTATCAATGGAGGATTTATCTTTATTATGTTGGCTCCAGCCCCTATCGGAGCGAATAAGAGGAGACCTCGATAATAAGCCTCTAGCACTATCTGGAAGGCTAAATCAGCGAATGGCTCCTTCGTCTCTCTATCCTTAACTATTTCAAGCCCGTATACCAAGCCTTTACCAGATACATTCCCAACCTCCTCATATTTCTCTTTGATCTTTAATAGGCGGTTTCCAAGGATCTCTCCAACCTCAGCCGCGTTCCTAATAATCTTCATATCATCCTTGAGCAGTTCATTGATGTTTGCAAGAGCCGCTGAAACACATACTGGATTTGCACCATGAGTACTCGTCATGCTTCCAAGCTCGAAGTAATTCATCACTCTAGTCTCTCCTAGAAGAGCTGATAACGGTAATCCACCGCTCACACCCTTCCCAACACATATCAAGTTAGGCTTTACATTGTAATGTTCGAAGGCGAAGAGCTTCCCGGTCCTACCGAATCCGGCTTGAACCTCGTCTAGAATAAGTAATGCATCATGCTCTCGGCATATTTCAGCCAGTCCCTGATAGTAACCGTCGGGTGGAAAGACCGGTCCTCTACCCTGATATGTCTCACTTAAAACGGCTACAACCTTATCCTTTAACTCCTCAAATTTCTGTTTAACCAGGTCTATACAGTCCTCGACACAGTTTGAA
>WAQA01000157.1 GCA_015520475.1 Candidatus Bathyarchaeota archaeon
GGTTGCTGCTCTGGCGGCTGCACCGCTTCCCTGAGAGACGCTGTAGGGGATGTCTTTTGCGCCTTGACATGCACCTGCAAGAAAGATTCCGTCGACCGACGTGTCTAGAGGCTTAAGTTTCGGGTGGCTCTCCATCAGGAAGCCGTCGGTTCCCCTTGTCAGGTTGAGAACTCTGGAGATCTCCTCTGTTCCCTTTCCAGGGGTTGCAGCCGTAGCCAGAACCACCATTTCAGCCTCAACCTCTATTGGTTCACCGAGCATCGTATCCTCTGCACGTATAATCAGATTCTTCGTCTTAGGATCCTCAATTATCTCTGAGACTCTTCCACGAATGAAGTTTACATCCATGGATCTCGCCCTATTATAGAACTCTTCATACCCCTTGAAGTTGCTCCGTATATCCATGTAGAAGACGTATACTTCAACGTCCCTTCCATAGTGTTCCTTCAATTGTATAACATGCTTCAGGGTGTACATGCAACAGAAGCCTGAGCAATACTCATATTTGTTCACGTCTCTCGAGCCTACACATTGGATGAAGGCTACGGTTCTAGGTCTCTTCCCATCAGATGCCCGTATGACATGTCCGCCTGTCGGTCCAGCAGCCAGGATCAACCTCTCAAATTCTAGACTAGTTATTACGTTGCTGTATCTTCCATATCCATAGAGGTTTCCGTCTTCGGGCAGATATATCTCGTAGCCCGTTGCAACTATTATAACTCCAACCTCCAATTCTATCTCTTCTGGTTTCTGGCTGAAGTCTATGGCTTGTCTCTCCCCACATGCATCGACGCATTTATAGCATTCAATACAGTAGTCCCTGTTTATTCTATAGACTAATGGGACGGCTTGATCGAATGGTACAGATATGGTCTTTCTAACGCCTAGGTTCATGTCCCACTCGTTCGGATACTCGATGGGGCAGACCTCCTTGCATTCTCCACATCCTGTACATCTATCCTCGATGACGTAGCGTGGGTTCTTCCTGACTCTCACCTTAAAGTTTCCTACGTATCCCTCGACGCCTATCACATCCGCAAAGGATATTATCTCGATGTTTGGGTGGCGGGAGACATCAACCATCTTAGGTCCCTCAATACATATTGAGCAGTCCAATGTCGGGAATGTCTTATCCAGCTGCGCCATGTGCCCGCCGATGCTCTCCTTCTTCTCCACCAGGTAGACTTTGAATCCCATCTCAGCCAGGTCTAATGCAGCGTTGATACCTGCTATTCCCCCTCCTATAACGAGGGCCTTCTTTGTGATTGGAACCTCTATGGGGGTTAATGTGGTTAGCAGCCTCGCCTTCGCCACAGCCATCTTCACAATCTCTTTTGCCTTCTCAGTTGCTTCTTTAGGTGAGCTAGGATGACACCAGGAGCATAGCTCCCTTATATTTGCTATTTCTAGGAGGTACGGGTTCAATCCTGCCTCGCTGATACATCTTCTGAATGTGAATTCGTGCATGCGTGGAGAACAGGCTGCAACAACCACCCTATTCAGATTATACTCTTTTATGTACTTTCTAACCTCTTCTTGACCTGGATCTGAGCATGTATATCTGTTGTGAACTGCACATACAACATTCGGTAGGGTCTTAGCGTACTCCGTTAATTCCTCTACATCTACAACTCCGGCTATGTTGAGGCCGCAGTGGCATACGAAAACGCCTATACGTGGCTCCTCAACCATCATCTTCACCTAAATTATACGCGTCTCTCAACTGAACGTTTAACTTTACTTATCATCTTACTCCTCAATTCTTTAACCATACCCTTCGTTGATGTTAATTTTTCTAGGGCTCTGTTCCATGCTCCGGAACGGATAGGTGTATGTCTTATACCTGTCCTTTCAAGTATGATTGCATCTTCTACTGGACATACCATCTTACAGATTCCGCAGTATATGCATAATGTGTTGTTGGCATGCATCTTCTCTTCATCGTCTAGGTATAGCGCTCCGGGTATGGGGCATATATCTAGGCAGTCGCGGCAGCCCTCCTCACATCTCTCATTCTCTATCCTTATGAGTCCAGAGATTATCTTCTTTACATGTAATGCATCGTTTGGACATTTAATCTCGCATAGTCTGCAGCATGGACAGTGATCCATGTCTAACTCAACATTTACTTGCAAGTTCTCCCTGTCACTGACTGATTCAATATCCTCCCTCGATATGACCCTTCCATCCTCATCTGTAACTGTAACTCTTATGAGGTTGAATGGGCAGGCTTCCTCACATTCATTACAGTCTGGAGGGCACTTTGACGTTTCAATATTGATCTCACGGATTATCTCTGGGAAGCATTCCATGTTTATAACTGCAACCCTCTCCTCCTGGTTGATTTTATGTGTTAATGCTCCCAATGGACAGATTGCATTGCATATTCCGCAGTATTGGCATCTGTTCTCATCTATTGTGATTGTAGGCTTCTTCCAGCCGTCCTCCTTTTCCGGCTTATTTATTTCTATTGCTTCTCTGGGACATACGAGAAAGCATATCTCACATCCTATGCATCTGTTCCTGTCGAGTATAAGGGAGTATCTTCTAGCATGCATGATCCTTTCAACAATTAATGTGTCGTCATCTTCAATTCTCAACGTCTTCATGGGCAAAGATTTAATCACTCCTAGAATGGTCTGCCACATAACGTTCCAAGATGGATATTTAAAATAAATTTAAGATTGAGCCTTATTTATGTTATTGTTTAATGTTATACCGGAAAGTAATATACAATATTCTCATATATGCAGTCTTTTAACTTAAACTTTTGAGGTGATATTCCATATGCCTTTACATTTTTTCATCGGTGTCTAAGGGACGGTTCATACATGACTTCTACATCCCCCAGACAGTTAATCATCCGCAAATAGCAGAAATTTTAAGTCTTCTGGATGGGTAGCTAAGGAAGGAGACGTTCAATCCTCTGTCTTCTCAAAGATTCAGATGGGCTGTCTAAAATGAAAAGGAAAACTTTAGGTTTAGTTGTTAATCCAATCGCCGGTATGGGAGGAGCTGTTGGATTAAAGGGGACAGACGGTAAAGATGTTCTCTGTAAGGCTATTGCTTTAGGAGCTAAACCTGTTGCCCCGGACAGGGCTAGAAGGTTTCTATCAACATTGAAGGGGGACACTGCATCATTCAACCTTATAGTTGGCGCAGGCTACATGGGCGAATATGAAGCTGGAGATGTAGGGATAGAATGTGGTGTGATTGGAGAACGGAAGGAAGAGACGACGGCGGATGACACCAAGAAGATCGTTGCAGAAATGATCGATTACAAGGCTGATTTAATAGTCTTCTGCGGAGGAGACGGTACAGCCAAGGACATACTGCAAGTGGTTGACTTGAAGGTTCCGGTGCTTGGTGTGCCGACTGGAGTGAAGATGCACAGCGCAGTCTTCGCGGTTAACCCGGAGTCCGCCGCCAGAATAGCCATGAGATACCTCTCAGGTGAAATCCCATTGAGGGAAGCGGAAGTCGTAGATATAGATGAAGAATCATTCAGGATGGATAGGCTATCCACGAA
>WAQA01000158.1 GCA_015520475.1 Candidatus Bathyarchaeota archaeon
GATGATGACCTTTGCATGACCCTCAATCCGGGTTACGGGATGAATCACAATCTGTTTAGCCATAACAATCTCTCCCCCTTAAACTCTTCTACGAGGCCTCAACCTGTTATGAGCGCCAAGGAAACGGTTGAATGTTGCAAGTCTATCAGGTATCGATCTGATATTCAATCCTATAGTAGCCAATGCACCCATCATATCAACCATTAGATTTGCTCCTTTACGTATTGGACCGAAGCATCCTCGACATGGAAAGCCGCCGGCTATACATCTGGGCGCCTCCCTATCTCCTCGGCAGCCACTTCTAGTTGCAGGTCCAAGACATAGATAGCCTAACTCTAGAAGGCAACGGCCATCCTTTGAGGGCCAATACTTATCTAGGGGACGTTTAATGGATGCTATGGCTTTCTTCTCACGTTTTAATGGGCAGTCTTCACAGACAGCCTTCTCCTCCAATTTGAAGGGCTTATTTTCTAGGATGGAGGTTAACGCTTCAACGATTAAGCTTGGAGGCGGAGGACAACCTGGAACTTGAACATCAACCTTTATAACCTCGTCTAGAGCGTATACCCTATCAGTCCATTCTGGAACTTCCTCGCATGGATACTCTCCTGGAACCGTGCTCTTAGTCTCTCGGTAAACCTTCTCAAATATTTCATCTTTGAGGAACATGTTTGCTAATGCTGGAACGCCGCCGAAACATGCACATGAACCAACAGCAACAATAACCTTGCATTTAGCCCTCATCTCCTTAGCTATCTCTCTATCCTCCTCGGTTCGGATCCCACCAGATATTAAGCCGACATCAGCCTCAGGAACCTCAACCTTCATCCCTTCACCAGTCTGCCCAAGATATTTATGATCCATTAGAACGGGCATATGAACAAACTCTACCT
Source organism: Candidatus Bathyarchaeota archaeon (assembly GCA_015520475.1). Taxonomy (GTDB): domain Archaea; phylum Thermoproteota; class Bathyarchaeia; order Bathyarchaeales; family WAQA01; genus WAQA01. Next base: position 894 of record WAQA01000158.1, read on the forward strand.
TAGACAGTATATCTAGGAGCGGTTCACCGACGTCAAGAAGGCTACATTCACATCCTCCACATATATTCAGCCATTCCTCAGCAACTTTTACGGACATTCCCTCCCATCTCTCCCTACTCTTTACATCAACCTTTATAAATAAAAGACTTACGGGTACAGCATGGGTACTGTAAAATGCTGAAGAATGTAGAGGAGGGCACCGTTCCATCTGATGGATAGTTTAAATCTGCAATTTAAAGGACAACAGCAAATTATATTCTAATGAATGAGAGATGATATGTTGTGTTGAAATGATTAACGTTGCACCAGACTACGTTAGAAAGCCAATTCTAATACTTGGATGCGGCAACATATTATTTGGCGACGACGGATTCGGATCAGCCGTTGCAAGGTACATACAAGAGAAACTTAACGTGCCAAGCCATGTATGCGTATTAGATGCTGGCACAGGAGCTGGCAAGATACTATTAACAGTTGCCATAAGCGAGTTAAAACCGGAGAAGATAATAATTATAGATGCAGCCGATTTTGGGAGGAAGCCGGGTGAAGTCTTCGAAGTATCCATCGACGACCTGGCTGTGATGAAACCTATATTCTCGCTTCATCATCTCCCATTCAAATATCTCCTCAAAGAAATCTGTAGCTCAGGAAATGTTGAAGTGAAGATTATCGCCTGCCAGGTTGAGAAAGTGCCAGAAGAGGTTAATCCAGGATTATCCGAGATAGTTAAAGAGGCCATACCTAAAGCTGCAAGGGCAGCCTTGGAGATAGCTGGGATTCAAAGAATCTCTAGAAAACGTTAATTGGCATGTCGATAGGTGAAGGATAATATTCTTAGGTGATTCGGTATAAATATCCGTCTTCTCTCTCACCGGCTTCGGAGACCAGACCATTCTTTCTTAAAGCAATTATATGGCGTAGAACATTCCTTGGACTGATCCCCGTAGCTTCAGATATCTCTCTAATCGTTAATGGACCTCTCTCACGTATCTCATTTAGAATCATCTGCCTTTCTATTTCATCTTTCATTATCTTCTCGGTTATAGCGTAGTATCGCTCCTCATCTATTTTAGGTCCGATCTGAGATTGACCTAGAACCCACCTCAACCTTTCAGATTTGAAGGCTTCGACGGCCGCGTTAATCCTTCTATGATTCTTCCATTCACCCAAAACGATCACCTCACTCACTAAATCTCTTAAGCGGGTTAGGGCCTAAATCCTTGATAGTTCTAGTCATATCTCTGATCAATGCAGCGAATTTTCCGCCTTCACCAGCAGATATCCACTCCAATCTTATCCTGTTAGGATTGATTCCAAGATGGTTTAAGGCGTCCTTTAAGAAGCCAAATCGCTTCTCCATCATATAATTCCCTTTAACGTAATGGCAGTCTCCAGGGTGACATCCAGCCACCAAGACCCCATCAGCACCGAGCCTAAGGGCTGAAAGTATAAATGTTGGATCTATCCGTCCACTGCACATAACGCGGATAATCCTAACGTTCGGCGGATACTCGAAACGGCTTGTACCAGCTAAGTCCGCACCAGCATAAGCACACCAGTTACAGCAGAAAGCCAAGATTAAAGGCTCGAACTCTCCTTCAACTGCCGATTTACTGATTGCCTCAGGAGATAAGGCGGCTTCTACCTGCGCAAGTATCTGGGAGTCTCCATAGTGA
>WAQA01000159.1 GCA_015520475.1 Candidatus Bathyarchaeota archaeon
AAGTCGAGATAAAACCAAAGATAAAATCTGACTCTATAGATTTAGAGACCAAAATAGATATTTTGAGAGAGGCGGACAGACATGCCATATCCGCAGCAGAAGAGGAGGAAGCCAACCTCCCAGCCAGAATATACACACTTGACACACAGACAACAGAGAAGATTATAATAACAAGTGACGGAGCCAATGTAAGGAGTGTAATCCCAAGGATAGCCCTCTCAATCTTCATAACAGCCAACAAGCCTGGAAGAGGAACTGTACAGAGACACTTTGATCTCGGAGAGACATCTGGATGGGAAGCCATCGAAGGATGGAGCCTACCTGAACTCTTAAGCAGCGAATCTAAATCTCTAGCTAGAATCCTAAAGGAAGCTGCTAAAACACCCAAAGGAGTATTAGACGTCATATTAGGGCCGGAAGTCATAGGTCTCGTAGCCCATGAATCGTCAGGCCACCCCGCAGAAGCAGATAGAATCTTAGGGAGAGAAGCAGCCCAGGCAGGAGAGACCTACCTAGAGAAAGACTCTATAGGCATACGCGTCGGCTCCAAACATGTAAACGTAATAGACGATCCAACAATCAAGGGATCATTCGGCTTCTACCTCTACGATGACGAAGGAGTAGAAGCCAGAAAAAGATACCTAATAAAGGAGGGGATCATAACAGAATTTCTACATAACCGTGAAACAGCAAGCATCTTCAGAGTTGAAAGCAACGGATCATCAAGGGCAAACGCGTACAATAGGGAGCCGATAGTTAGAATGGCAAACACATTCCTCCAGCCTGGAGACTACACAATAGAAGAATTAATGGAGGATATAAAAGATGGATTATACATAAAGAACTTTATGGAATGGAACATTGACGATAGAAGATTTAATCAACGCTATGTAGGGCTTGAAGCATACAGAATAATCAATGGAGAAATAAAAGGGATGGTTAAGAATCCAACCCTCGAAGTAACAACCGTAGGGTTATGGTCTGCAGTAGACGCTGTAGGGAAAGATCTTAAATTTCAAGCCGCATACTGCGGTAAGGGCGACCCATTACAGGGCATACCTGTCTGGACAGGGGGACCACACACCAGACTGAGAAAGATACGGTTTGGAGACTAAAAATGATTGAAGATGAAAACCTCTCACACATCATCAGATACGGCCTAAAGAAAGGAGCAACGGACATAGCAGTTAAACTCGTTGAATACGATAAAACAATGATCAGATTCTCAAACAACAACATTACAATATCCAAGAATTACAGAGAGAGGATGATAGACATCTTCCTGATGATGAAAGAGAGAAGGGCCAGCATAACAACACCATTAGGAACCAAAAGGGAGATGGAGCAGAAGATAGATAGACTCATCAACATAGCGAAGATTTCCCCTCCAGCCGACGTATATGCACCCCTGCCCATGGGACCCTTCAGCTACAATCAGAACCTACTGAAACCAACCAAAGCTAAGATAACACCTGAAAGACTAGTTAAATACGTTGAAGAGGCCATAGAGGGAGCAGCTGAGATGGGAGCTAAAAGAGCAGCCGGCTCCCTAATCGCCACAGACATAAAAGTTAAACTGGCAACATCTGGAAGGGTAAATGTGGAACAGGAGAAGACATGCCTAGAGATATCTGTCAGAGCATTCTCCTCAAAGACAGCGTCAGGCCACTTCGTCTCAGTGGCACAGACAGAAAGAGACTTTAAGCCTAGAGAGGCCGGTAGAAAAGCCGGTGAAATAGCGGAGGCATCCTTAAACCCAAAGGAGGGAAAACCGGGCAGATACGACGCTATTCTAGGACCCCTAGTCTTCGCCGACCTCATAAATCAGGTTGGAATACTCTCATCAGCCTTCCTAATAGAATCCGGAATGTCATTTCTAATAGATAAGATAGGGTTGGAAGTAGCATCTGAAATCCTCACAATAATAGATGATCCAACAGTTGACGGAGCCTATGGCGCAAGAGCCTTCGACGACGAGGGAGTTCCGACAAGAAAGAACGTAATAATCGAGAATGGAGTTCTAAAAACCTATCTACATAACAGCACAACAGCTAAGAAATTCAATGTAGAAACTACAGGAAACGCAGGTCTGATAATTCCTAAACCATGGAACCTCATAGTTAATCCAGGAGAAAGAAGCCTCAACGAATTAATTGCAGAGGTTGACGATGGAATCTACGTAACGAACAATTGGTACTTAAGATACCAGAATTACCAATCAGGAGACTTCTCCACCATACCAAGAGACGGAATCTTCAGGAT
>WAQA01000160.1 GCA_015520475.1 Candidatus Bathyarchaeota archaeon
AATATGAGTAATATAAGCTCTACAATCATGACGGGAATCGAGGATGTAGAATGTGTAGATCCAACAGTCTAGACCAGAAGATGGAAAGGGGAACCTACGTACTGATCATCCACGTTCCAAGGGAAAGAGAGTTGAAGATTGGGAGGCTGGGATCTAAGAGGGTTCCGGAAGGATACTATCTATATACTGGATCAGCTATGGGGAGGGGGGCTCAGAGCCTAACAGGTAGGATATCCAGACATCTAAGTAGGGATAAGCGGAAGAGATGGCACATCGACTTCCTCCTAGGAGAAGAAGACGTGAGAGTAATAGATGTTCTAGCCATACAATCCACAACAGATGGAGAATGCAAGGTTAACAGATACCTAAAGAAGAGGCTGGAGGCTGAAATCAAAATATTTGGGTTCGGCTCCTCAGACTGTAGGAGAGGATGTGGAAGCCACCTCCTATATCTAGGCGAGGAAGAAGAGAAGGTTGAACATGCAGTAAAAGCCGTCAGGGAGCTCGGTGGAAGGAGAATAGAGGTTAAACCATATAAGAAGGAGATTTAGATGGCAACTGGAAAACCCTCACCTTTAGATGCCCTTATAACCTTGGAGTTCTAATATAGTTTATCTTATTCATCCATATAGGGGATGAATTGCGAATAAATTAAATACTCTAGTTCCATAGTGTTTCTTTGGTTGTTCCCGTGCAGGGAATGCTCGATTGAAGTAAGATGCCTCTTCGAAAAAAGGTGCGGGGATGATCCATTAATGTGTCATAGATGCGGGTATATTACCATGTGTGAGTCCATACATAAATATGGCCTCCAGAGCTATATGTCATATGGCTGGGGCTGTGAACCCTGAATCGGTAGATGTTAGGAGTGGGTGATATCCCCAAACACTGGAGACTCAGCTGGGAAGGCGGGATGATTCACCTGTTAATGAAGTGGAGAACCCTGTTTGATGCTTGTCTTCCTGAAACCATCTTGGGAGAACCGTTAAGATTAGAGAATCACATCTGGGATGGAGGCGCTCTCTGTCTTTGAGGATTATGTGGAGAAGTGGGGTCTCAATAGAGTATGGGGATGTAAGGGTAAGCCTTGACCCTCAGAAGAGGGGTTCTAAGGGTTTAACAGCCTTCATCTCCCATGCTCACTTCGACCATTCAAGGGTGCTTAAAGTTAAGACTGCTAATAAATTTTCGTCTAGGGAGACAGCTTCTCTAGCCTCCGCATTCGGTTATAAGATTGAGAATTGGAGTCCATTGTCTCCGGGTGAAAGACTTGTCTTAGATGATGTTGAGGTTGTTCCATACTCCTCGGGACATGTACTCGGCTCCTACGAATTTGAGGTTTCAACGCCTAACGGTACTGTCCTCTTTACTGGAGACTTCAATACGAAGTTTACTAGGACGATGAGGCCTGCTGAGGCGGTGCCATGTGACGTGCTTGTGTTGGAGGCTACATTCGGCTCTCCAAACTTTATCTTTCCATCTGAGGATGTTGTGGCTGAGGATATGATCCGCTGGGCTGAAGAGACGATTAAATGCGGGAAGATACCTGCGTTTAAAACGGATCCTCTTGGTAATGCCCAAGAGATCATCAGCATCTTCAATGAAGCCACAGATATACCTGTTGTCACTCACTGGAAGGTCTCAAGGGTGAATCGGGTCTATGAGGAGTACGGTTATAGACTGGACTATATTGATGCTGGAGGGGATGAAGCCGGTGAACTCTTTGACTCTGGAGGCTTCATCTTTATTGTTCCTAAAGGCTTGGATTTATCTGATGATCCAAGGTTCGCTGCAACTCTGGTTTCAGGATGGGCCATCTATAGTAGGGGTAGGGATTTCCCGCTTAGTGATCATGCTGACTATAAGGGGCTGATGAGCTTCGTTGAGGAATGCAATCCAAAGCTTGTTCTTACCTGTCATGGTGGAAGGTTTGATCATGTTCTCGCCAGATGTATCGAGAAGGAGTTGAGGATTAGGGCCTATCCGATACGGCTTATAACAACGAGTCTCACCTCAAAGGCTGATGAATATAGGCTTCGGAGATGCGAATCCGTCATCCTCAAGTTCACCGGGATGCCCGGCTTCACCTATACTAGGGATGGAATAGTCAAGTTCGCTCGGGATCATGGCTTCTCCAGATCTGAAGTTAACATGGCTCTTGAGAGGCTGATTGAGAGGGGCATATTAAAGATGGAGTCCTCTGATGGTGAGAGGATTATAAGGGCTTAATCACCTTGACCTCCGCTATTCCGAATCTTCTATTTGCTTTTGACGCTGCCTCTTTACATATGTCTAAATCAATAATTATTAAGAAAAATTTTTAATTTAATAATTATTATTAAGTATTTAGAAAAGTTTAATAAAGAGTCTCCGGTAATCATTATAGAGAAGGATGAGAGATAAACATTTCATAGCAGCCGTTCTCTTCACCGTATCCTTGCTGATCCTAATGCTTAACTTACCTCTACTAGCAGTCCAGTCTACGGATGAGGCGATATGGGTTGTCGCCACCATACCTCCAATAGCAGAGTTCATCAGGAACGTTGGAGGGGAAAGAGTCCATGTAATCGTTATGGTTCCTTCAGGATTCAGCCCCCACACTTATGAGCCTAAGCCGAAGCAGCTCATCGAAGCCAGTAAAGCAAAGATATACTTCCAAGTGGGATCCGGAATAGAATTCGAGAATACTTGGACAGGGAGAATCTTAGGGGTTAACAGCGGAATAGTTATGATCAACTGTTCAGAGGGTATTAGAGTCTTCGATGGAGACCCACATGTATGGCTCTCACCTAAAAACGCGAAGATAATAGTATACAATATATATTGTGCACTCTCCAGAATCGACCCTGAGAATGAGCCATACTACAGACATAACATGGAATCATACATTAATAAACTGGATGATCTCAACGGAGAGATAGAGAAGATACTCTCAAAAGTCAAGAATAGATACTTTATGGTTTACCATCCATCCTGGGGATACTTCGCTAGAGCATACAATCTAACCCAGATATCACTTGAGAATGAAGGAAGAGAACCTACCGTCTCCAGAATAGCTATGCTAATCCGGACAGCCAAAGAACTGAATATCAAAATCATCATCACCTCACCACAATCCAACATTAAGGATGTAGAGGTGATAGCTGAGGCTATAAATGGGAGGGTGAAACTGGTTGATCCATTATCTGAAGATTATGTCAGCAGCCTCCTCAACTTAGCGTTAAGCATTAGAGGGGATGATACGCGATATGGATGACGTTGCTATCCGTCTAGATGATGTCTGGGTAAGATATGGCGAGGTAACCATATTAGAGAGTATAGACTTGACTATACGCCGCCGTGACTTTCTATGTCTGATGGGGCCTAATGGAGGCGGGAAGACAACCCTCCTCAAAGTTATATTGGGGCTGATAAAGCCTACCCATGGAAGAGTGTCAGTATTAGGTGACAGGCCTGAAAGGAAGAGAAGGTTCATCGGATACGTCCCTCAGATAAGCAGATTCAACTATGACTTCCCAATCACGGTCCTCGATGTTGTCCTTATGGGACGTATAAGACATGCCGGTCTACTCAGGAGATACAGCGCTGAAGATAGAGAGTCAGCTTACAGAGCGATAGAAGCCGTAGACATGCTCAACTACATAGACAAAAAAGTATCTGATCTCTCTGGAGGAGAGATTAGAAGGGTTCTAATAGCTAGAGCATTAGCCGTCAATCCAGAAATCCTCCTCCTCGATGAGCCTATGGTAAGTCTCGATAAATCAACCAAGACAAAAATCTATGAGCTACTGAAAGATCTGAATGAGGATAGGAAGGTAACTATAATCCTCGTCTCCCATGACATCAGCGCTGCCCCCACATACGCCGAGAAGATAGCTATTCTAAACAGGCGAATTCTCTATTACGGATCTAAGGAGGATGGATGGAGACTCCTTGAAGAGGCCTATGGAGACCATATGAACCTCGCAGTTAAGCTTCCAGATTATAGATCAGATTAAGGTGATAGGTATGTTTGAGATGTTGCAGTACGAGTTTATCAGGAACGCTGTTATCGCGGGCCTCCTAGCCAGCATCGCATGCGGGATCATTGGAACATTCATTGTTATGAAGCGGATAGTCTTTGTGAGCGGTGGAATCTCACATGCAGCCTTTGGAGGTGTAGGGTTAAGCCTCCTCCTAAGAACAGATCCGCTCTTAGGAGCATTATTATTCGCTTTCCTCTCATCTATAGGTATAAGTGTGATGCATAGGAGGGTGAGGGTTACAGAGGACGCTGCTATTGGAATCTTATGGGTTACCGGGATGGCTCTTGGAGTAATCTTCATAAGCTTCAGTTCAGGTTACACGTCAGATGTCTTCAGCTACCTCTTCGGCAGCATCATAGCTGTTCCAAGATCAGACTTGATCCTAATGTCTATCCTAGACATCATAATCGTCTCAGCCGCTTATCTACTCTATAAGGAGATAGTTGCCTTCTCTTTTGATGAAGAGTTTACAGCCGCGATTGGCGTGCCAGTAGAATCCATATACCTGATATTCCTATCCCTGGTCGCGTTGACCGTGGTGTTGCTGATGAAGATTGTCGGTATAATCTTGGTTATAGCGATGCTTACGATTCCCCCGACCATAAGCATACAATTAAACCATAACCTCAAGAGGATAATCATCCTCTCAGTGCTCATCGCCGCATCCCTTATAACGTGTGGCCTATGGCTCTCAATCCTCCTTGACTTACCTTCAGGAGCAACCATTATACTCGTCTCAGTCGCTGCCTTAACAGCTTCCTCTATCATAAGAAGATATGCAGAGGCTAGGATGGCATGAGAACCTGCACAATCACTCCTCCACGAAGATAACTTTATACTTTGTTGAGCTCCTATAGCTCTATATATTGCTGGTGGTTACGTAATTGTCCATTCTAAGTGACGGAGTCAAAAAGACAAGTGAACTCTTAAGGTTTGGAGCTGAAGATAGAATCCGAGAGTATGAGCATAGATTCAAGTCTATGAGAGACGTCTATAAGCGTCTACTCTCACAGTTCATAATATCCGATTTCGATTATGGAAAGGCGTATGATACTGCCCTAGAATTCTTCGGTTCAGACACCGTTCACTTCGCTGGAATAGACGGTACAATGTACTCGAATCCAATATATGACCTGATGATATTCTTCGGCGGCGCGTACTGTGCAACTGGAACCGTCAAGTTCCATCCTAACTCTCCCCCAACAGTAAAGTATGACTCAAACCTTCTGGGAGGCGGAGCAGGCCTCTCAAGCGTCGTTCCCATATACATCAATGAGGTTCCAGAGGTTGATCAAGCATTCTTCAGCCCTGAAGATGCTGGAGAATCGGCGAGGCCGCTGGTGGATCAGAACATAATCAATAACGCGACCATAGCAAATTGGATCATGACCTTTGCAGAGTACTATTTAGCCTATAGACTTGCATCGGATCCATCAGGTAAATTCAGGATATTACTTATGGATAGGACGATCTCTGGGGAGAGGACAAGTCTACTCTATGACACCTCCAAGATGGAACTCTGGAAGGCTAAATCCAACCTTATAGGATACGAGGTTGAAGGGGTTCCAATAGACATTAAAGACTTGGCTTACGGAAGATACTGTATCCGGGAGCCGAGACTGGGTGTTCCTCCGCCTAGAAGCGATTATCTCCGCTACGCAATAATATTCCTTGTCCAAGATGAGGGCCCAATGACCATAGATGAGATATGCGAAAGATTAGGTGTAACGGATAAGAAGAGGCGGAGAAGAGTTGAGAGATACCTTAAATCATCCGTGGATGAGGAGTACCTCTTCCTCAAGGGAGATAGGTACGAGGCTAATCCACGTTACACCGACACTTGGAATCGATTGAAGATTCTGGTTAGAAAGCTTGGAGACCGTTTCTTCTTTGAGCAGGGCTCCAAAGATAAACCCCTCAATGTAATGAAGATAGTGAAGGATGGGAAGGAGCATTGGCTAACCACACTAGACATAGCCTTCCTAAGCCTATTCTGTCTCCAAATGCTCATAGAGGAGTGCTGGAGAAGAAGGATACTCCTGATAGGTATAACGAAGGATACTGCTGCCAGGGACTTTAAGCGGCAGCTAATTCCAATCCTCAACAATGAGGGTCTGCTTAAAGAATCCATATCCCCAGAGGAACTTGAGGGTCTACCTAATACTGACCGTATGATACTTCAGTTCGTTTCAATCCAGAACTCGGATCTAGTGAAGGTTCCATGGAGCCTCATCGAGTATGACTCATGCTTCAAGACCATGATTCCAGATAAGAAATGTAGGAGGGGATATGTTCAGGGCGCCCACAGGAACCGGATAAGCCTCGAGAAAACATTCCTGAAAAGTTATATCCAGCTCTCACAGGCAAGGAAGGATCCTCTCCTCAGAAGCAACGTCCTATTAACTGATAGGCTTGTATATCCTGACTTCGACATCTCAGAGGAGACCATAATAAAATTTAAGAATGAATTCTCCTCTGCGAAGGAGCCTCTTGAAGTCATCCTATTCAAAGATAAGAACGTTGAGAATAAACTTCAAAATATGATAATGGTTATGTTGAAGGCTATGACTGCACCCAGCATTCCAGAGGCCTTCGGCCATAACAAGCCCCTCTTCATAGCCGATAAGATAGCTAAGTGGCACTACTCAATCTTCAAGAGGATAGTTAACAGTACAAGAGACTGGATTCTAAATAATCATAAATTGAGGAGATTCATCTTTTACATGAGCACCTTCAGGGAGCGGCGTGCACTTATAGAAGCGACGAGGAGAGAAGTACTATAAAGGAGCCTGGAACTGAGCCGTTAAACAATTAATTACTAGAAAGATAAACTGTATATGAGCGTCGGTCTTGGATCTATGGAGGGTCAGTTAGAATGCCGAATGTTAACTCGGAGCTTCTAAAGAGGTTCTTCACTGATCTCGACGGCCGCTTTCACGGGCGCCTATCAGCTGTCATCCCAACCTATGCTGGAATGGCAGAGTCCAAATTCGCCGGAACCTCTGCACGCTATGAATGTCACGTCAAGGTTGAATATCAGAAGGATCTGATGGGCCTCCTCGAGGAGGGAATGCTCCTCGCCGTCAGAAACTTTAAGAGCGTTGAGAGCGGAGTATTAAGGTTCACACTTATGGAGATATCACGTGTATGGCCTGAACATTTCGGTTTGAGAGGCCTCTCAAACCATAGCTATTATCCCATGCAGTTCGAGATTATTGAGCAGAGTGAAGTTGACTGGAGCACCGATGATAAGGCTACAATGATGATTGAGATAATAGCCGTCCCAATAAATTATGATCTAATCATCAAGGATGGATCTGAGCCTCTCTTCGAGAAAGGCTTCTCATATCCAGTAATCGCAAGTGAAACCTACATACTAAACAGCAGCCTCATAAACCAAATGTATAATCAGAGGATAGCTGCTAAGCTCGGGGTTGATGTGAGACGGAGCCTCGAGGATGCACGGAGGGATCCCCGTCTAGGAATCATAAAGATGTTCCAGACAAGCGATGTGAAGATACCGATCTACATAGACTTTGAAAGTTTAATCCGTTACCATTTCGGAATATTCGCTTTCACCGGGGGTGGAAAGAGCAATCTCCTAAGCAATATTCTACGTAGAATAATCTATCATACAGATGATGTAAAGATAGTTATCTTTGATATCAGCTGTGAATATCCATTCTTACTTATGGATCTCCTTGCAGATCCTAACGTTAACTCTAGAGTTGTACTTGAACATAGAATAGACTCCCTTGAACAATTCTACAACTCAATAGTTAAGCCGCGTGAGTATGAGGATGATCCGAGGGTTCCAGAGGGTCTCAAAAAGATAATGGATCTCAAAAGGGTAACCTACTACACCAAACCGAAATTTAAAGTTCCAACTTATGGACAGTTCCTGGAGGAGCTGGAAGGCTTAAGGAAGGAGAGCATAAATAAGCCCCACTACGTAAACGCTATAGATGAGATCCGAGAGGCAATCCTAGACTATATGGATAAGTATGGATGCCTAGAGAATCAGGAGGTCAGTGAAGGCTTCATCCGATCCATCGACTACATCGCCTCAACCATAGTTCAGAAATTCAAGGTTCATGAGGCAAGCGGCCTCTATGCATGGGCAACGACAAGAACAGCCGTTATCGACGTCCTGAAGAGGAGGAGTAAAGGTGAAACCGATGAATCAGCTGGATTAACAGCTGAGTCTATAAGGAGGATGATAGAGGGGGATGTGAGGCTCCTCTGCCTCTCAATAGCGGATCCATCCACAATAAAGGATCTCGTTATTAGACTCACCGATGAACTCCTGAACAGGAGGAAGAGGCGCTTCCAAGTTAAACCCTATATACTCTTCGTCTTCGATGAGGCTCAGGAGTTCATCCCTGAACTTTCAGGATCATCTGGCATCGATAAGCAATGCTCAAAACATGTTGAAACCCTTCTTAGGCAGGGTAGAAAGTATGGTTTAGGCGGCTGCGTAGCAACGCAGCGGATAGCCTATCTAAATACGAATGCGCTCCAGCAGCTCCACACATATTTTATTGGAACCCTCCCAAGACCATACGATAGATCCGTTGTCAGCGAAACATTCATGATAGATAAGGGTATCCTAGAGAAGACTCTGGAGTTTGCTCCTGGAGAATGGCTCCTCAGCAGTTACATAGCAACCGGAATAGAGAATGTGCCAATCTTCATAAGGGCTGACAATGCTGAAAAAGAGGTTGAAAGGTTCCTCTCTAATCGTTAAAGAAAAGAGGAGTGTATGGTGGTTAACGTGTCCCCCTTATCTTCTTGGCATACATATAATCTCTTTTACCGCTAGATCAAAGAGTCTCATCGAATTTGCTGGTTTAACAACTATCGCCGTATCAGCTCCCCTCCCAGTTCCAGCTATGCTTATAACGTCTCTGTCAGCAGGTATTAAGCCAGCATCAGCCGCCATAAGCACTATCTCAACAGCAACCTTCATCCCCTCACCGAATAATCTAAGGGTCTGAGCGATTATCTCGGTTGGATAGGCTGTACCGAACATCCTCCTAATAGCCCTCTCAACATTCATGAATGCATGTGTCCCCGTGAATATCTTTCCTCCTCTATCCTCGATCAGCTTTCGATTCTCCTCCTCCAGCTCCTGTAAACCCGGCTTCCTAAATCCTGTATGATGCGTTACAATAACTAGATTATAGCCCTTGAAGATCTCCGATGCCTTCACTCCAGTCACACCCCTAGTTGACGCAACAACTATATCTCTGATTCCAAGATCCTCCGCTCTTGTCTTGGCAAGCCTCAACGTTTCATCAGTGTTCTCCTCCCCTGGACTGGCAAAGTACGTTATCGCCTTTTCAACTCCAACCATCAGATCACCCCTTAATAGTTGTAGGTCTAAACCTTAAAAGAATTGTTGAAGATTTAGAGAGCCTCCACCGCTACAATATGATGCATGGAAAACCTTTTTCTATAACTCTGTAATTCTAGATATGCGACTGTTCGATCCAATAATGGAACTCGAAGATGATCCATCAGGTGATCCCTCAATGAAAAGGCTTAGAAACTGGCTCCTCTTCACAATCGTCATCTTAATATGGAGTTCTAACTGGCCAGTTATGAAGATAGGCCTCAGATATATTGATCCGTTAAGCTTTGTCTTCCAAAGGCTCCTCTTCGCATCTATGGCTATGCTTCCCCTCCTAATCCTGCTCAGAAGAAATATTCCTAGGGAAAGGGGAATCCTGCTCAAGCTTGTCCTGTTAGGCATCATTGGAGGGCTAGCCATGCTATGTACGAATACGGGGTTAACACGTGAAGAATCTGGAATAAGCGCTGTTCTAACATATACTCAACCCCTATTCGTCTTCTGCCTTGCAGTTCCCTTCTTAAGGGAGGAGGCTAAACCATCCAGGTTCCTAGGAGTCTTCATAGGCTTCTCAGGAGTTATCCTCCTATCGGCTGTAAGGATAAGCTGGCTTAAAACATCATACTTCAGCCTCCTCTTCCTTATCGGAGCCTTCCTATGGGCTGTCTCAATAGTATACTACAAGAAGTTTCTAAGCGGCATAGATCCAATAATCGTCAGTATCTTTCAGATGTCTGTTGGAGCGTTTCAATATGGGATTCTACATTCCATCTTAGGCCGACTATACTTCCCACAGGACATCCAATATTACTATGCTATCTTCTACGTCTCAATCTTCGGTTCAAGTATAGCATTCCCCTTGTGGACGATACTGATAAAGGAGGAGGAAGCCACAGTAATATCCTCATCCAGCTTTCTAATCCCATTATTAGCCATGTTCTTCGGCTGGTTAATTCTAAAAGAGAACATAGGCTTAAACTCCATTATCGGCGCTGCCCTAATACTTGTAGGGGTTTACCTGGTGAATCGATAAGCAGCATCCACTGAAAACTTAGGAAAAATTTAAACTATACTGGAACATAATGAATAGAAACTATCGGGTAAGGTGGTTGATATGTGCCCTAAATACGTGAAGAGATTGGATGATGTACTCCTATATCGTCTAACGAAGCCTGAAGGCCATAACAGAAAGGTTGCGTTGCTTGTTGAGAAAGAGGCTGATGGCTCTCAGAAGATCTCTGTGGGCCTATGCATAATCGATCCTAAAAGCCTCATACCATACCATACGCATGAGGACGAAGAGGAAGTAATGTTCTTCTTAGAGGGTGAAGGTATAGCTAGGATTGAAGATGTAGACTATAAGGTGTCCAAGGGATCCATAGTCTACTGCCCACCTAAAATGAAACATCAAATAATAAACTCTGGAGATCAAGGGCTCAAGTTCATATTTATATATGGGCCTGCTGGACCTGAACAGGTTATAAAATCTATTGGGGAACCCATTGAGGAGAGGCTTATGGATCCATAAGCCTCGAGGAGCGATAACCATCATTGTCCGAGATAGGATGCAGTATAGATAAGATTGAGACTCCAGCGTTACTCATAGACTTAAATGTTCTTGAAAGAAATATTGGTAGGATGTCTGAGTATTTCTCCAAGGTTAAATCTTCACTTAGACCGCATGCCAAAACACATAAATCGCCGATAATCGCGCATAAACAGGTCAAGGCTGGAGCCATAGGTGTATGCTGCCAGAAGCTCGGCGAAGCAGAAGTTATGCTGTCAGCCGGAATCGAGAACATCATGATCACAAACCAGATAGTTGATCCATCAAAGATTAAGAGGTTAATCAGCATCTCCAAGCATGGAAGGGTAATAGTTGCCGTTGACAACCTTAAGGTTGCAAGGGCCACGTCTGAGGCTGCACTCAAAGCAGGAATCAGACAGGACGTTGTAATAGAGGTTGACGTCGGCCTCAACCGATGCGGCGTAGATCCAGGTAAGCCAACCCTCAAATTCGCTGAGAAACTAGCTGAATTTAAAGGACTGAATATTACTGGCCTCCTAGGATATGAAGGACCATTCTTTAAGATTCATGATTTTGAGGAGAGAAGAAGAGCGGCGAATCAAAGGAATAGGCTCCTCATAGAAACAAGAGATCTACTGGAGGATGCAGGCTTCAACATAGAGATAGTGAGCGCTGGATCAACTGGAACATACAATATAACAGGAAGCTATCCTGGAATAACAGAGGTTGAGGCAGGCTCATACGTCTTTATGGACGTAACATATAAGCGGCTTAAAAACTTGCCATTCGAGTTATCATTGACTCTCCTCTCAACCGTTATAAGTAGGCCGAAGCCTGACAGAGCAGTTATCGATGCAGGGTTAAAATCGATAACCCAAGAGTTTGGCCTTCCAGTAGTTAAGGGGATTGAAGGGATCACCCTCCAAAAATTAAGCGAGGAACACGGCATCCTAAAAATAGAAGATCCAAATGTAGATCTGGATATCGGTGACAGAATAGAGTTAATCCCCACACACTGCTGCACAACCGTAAATCTACATGATAAATACTATTGTGTAAGGGATGGTGTATTAGAGGCTATATGGGATATCCCGGCTAGAGGGAAGATCCGTTGAAATCGGACAGTATAAGCCCCTCCCCCCATCCAATAAGACACTATTCTATCCTCTCCAAACAAATACAACCCTAAAACCAAACCTTTTTATTCCATGAAATAGAAGTATCTAAGAGGTGTATTTTTAATGGATTTAAAGGGCAGTCAGACAGAGAAGAACCTCCTAGCAGCCTTTGCAGGTGAATCTCAAGCGAGGATGAGATACACCTTCTTCGCAAAAGTAGCTAAGAAGGAAGGTTATGAGCAGATAGCTGCTATATTCCAGGAAACCGCGGATAACGAGAAGGAACACGCTGAGCTATTCTTCAAGCATCTTAAAGGCGGAGATGTGGAGATAACTGCAAGTTACCCTGCAGGTCAGATCAAATCAACCCTTGAGAATCTGAAGGCGGCGGCTGACGGTGAACGATTAGAATGGGAGACCCTATACCCCAGATTTGCAGAGATAGCTGAGGAGGAAGGATTCGAAGATATCGCCAAGACATTTAGAGGAGTGTCAAAAGTGGAGAAGTATCATGAGATAAGATTCCGTAAGCTCTCAGCAAACGTTGAACAAGGCAAAGTCTTCAAGAAAGACACCGTTATAAAATGGAAATGTAGGAACTGCGGCTTCATATACGAAGGGAAAGAAGCCCCTGAGAAATGTCCGGTCTGCGCACATCCAAGAGCCTACTTTGAAGTCTGGTGTGAAAACTACTAAAAACTTTAAATTCCCAATTTTTTACGTTAATATCCTTGAAGTTCAATCTTCTATGTTAATGGATCCTGCAAGGCATCCTCTATGCGATTCCCCCTTTAAGTCTAGGCAGGTACCGCGGTACATCCCTCTTATACCTCAAGTATTCCTCGCCGAAGATCCTCTCAAGCTCCCTCTCCTCCAAGAGAGCTATCATATGAAACGTTGCTGCCTCCAGAACCGAGAAAAGTAAGAAGTAAAACGAGTTCTGCACCAATGTTATCCCCAACAGAAGAAGCATCAGAGATGTGTACTGAGGATTTCTAACGTAACGGTATGGTCCCCACGTTATAAGCGTATCAACCCTTCCTCCTGAAACCCTTCTGATCGACCTAAAGGCCGCTACAGCCCACATCCCTAAAATGATGCTTACCATTATAAGCGTCCACCCTAAAATCTTCCATGGAAGATCACTTAGCGGCATCTGTAATGGCGACTTAAAGAAACTCAACCATAAAGCAGCGGTGAAAGCGGAGAGATACCATATCCAACCTATCGCCAAAATCACGGGTGACTTGGGAGGCCATACTCTACTAGACCCCCTTCTATACGTTGATACAACTAACAGCAACATTAATAGCGTGGCTGAATAAGTGAAGACGATGAGATAATATAAGACTGACATTCCTCATACCCTCCTCTTTTGAACAGGACATTCTAGGCTTTTATGCTGCATGTTCACGTCTTCTCTAACTCCCCTTTGCATAATACTCTCTAATAGATGTATTCCATAAAGACATATTTATCCCTTTATAGAAGGTGTTTTCAACCTCTCAACCTCTTCGGGAAGGCCCCATCTCATCAAAAACAAGGCTCCACATATCTCCGGAACACATCGGATGGGCTGCCCACATTTATACATGGAGGTGCCTAAGCCCATTTGGAATCTATGAATGCGAATTACTACTCCTACCATGGTCTCAATGCTCAGTCCTATAATCTTTCTGAATGTTGAGGAATCTTCCGAAAACATCTCTGATGATGTCAGTCTACCGATCTTGGCTAGGTAGATTAGGGGAGTAGAGTTTGAGACGACAACCTTTCTGGGTCTATCCATCATCGTAATGCCTTCAAGTCTTCTTCCAAGTCTTCGACATCGTATTGAGATTGAATCCTCTTCTGTGCTAATATATCGATCATCTCCCAAACCGAGACTCCAGCTATCTCGGCTGCT
>WAQA01000161.1 GCA_015520475.1 Candidatus Bathyarchaeota archaeon
CCCCTCTAATCCTACCGGACACTGAAGATGAAGGATTCATCTGGGACATACTCCCAGACAACTGCGAAGTTCACTTAACCAATGAGGAACTTCAAGAATTAAAAATCTTAGTTGAAAGTAAAAGTGGAAGGTTAAGGGGAACAAGCAATATTCCAGACATGTATAGACAGATACGCCGCCAACATAAGAAAGAAGGGAACAGCATAAAACTTGGGGACCTCAAGAGAATATGCAGAGTATTAGGGATTGAGGATTTATGGAGGATGAGGATGCACCGATATGACGGAGTCACGCTCCCTCCAAGATTAGATGAGAATCTAGGATATTTAATTGGCCTAGCAAAGGGAAGAAAAGAGACAGGGAATGGAAAGAGACAGGTACTCTCACATTATATAGGCGAGAAACTTGAGAATCTACCCACAGCCCCTAAAAGATTCATATATGGATTTTTAAGGGGGTTAGAGGATTCCTTCAGGAATAGAATAAAAGGTAAAGAGGAACCAAAGGGAAACGTGATCTTTAGCGGTGACAGAGAGGCATGCTTAAACCTTATATTGGCGCTGAGGAGGATAGGTGTTTACAGTCACTACAAGAGCGGAGAAGGAGTTATCATAGATAACCTAAGAGAGAAGATAGGGTTAACGGATCAAAAGACAAGATTATGGGATAAATTCGACGCCGCAACATGGACAGAGAGATCCTTCACAATAGAAGGAAGGTTAACTGCATCATCGGTCAATAATGAAGTTCCTGTGGAGGACAGTCTCCTAACAGACGGAGGAGAAAGAACAGATCTAACATACAGAAGGAGAGAATACTTTCTAGATGAGATAGTGGATGTGAGAAGGGAGAGATATAGAGGATGGGTCTATGATCTCTATGTTCCTGGAAACCATAACTTCACAGCAGACGGGATAATAGTGCATAACTGTATAGATGAGATAGATAAGATGCGGCCAGAGGACAGGGTTGCAATCCACGAGGCCATGGAACAACATACAATATCAGTTGCTAAAGGAGGAATCGTTGCTACATTAAATGCCCGCGCAGCGATACTTGCAGCTGCAAACCCTGCTCTTGGAAGATATGAACCGTACCGAACGGTCGCAGAGAATATCTCCCTTCCAGTCACGATACTATCAAGGTTCGACTTAATATTCGTCCTGAGAGATGTACCGGACAAGGAACATGACTCAAAGATGACAGAGCATATACTGAACCTTCACATGAAGGGTATAAGTCCATCAGAGCAGCCTATACCACCAGACCTACTCAGAAAATACATCAGCTACGCAAGGACTATAAACCCTGTTCTTACACCAGAAGCCATGGAGAGACTAAAAGAGTTCTACTTAGCCATGCGCTCCGCAAGCGAGACTGAAGGTTCACCAATAGCCATCACCGCACGGCAACTTGAATCACTAATAAGATTAGCTGAGGCAAGGGCGAGAGCAGCCCTCAGAGACAGGATATTAGCTGAAGACGCTGAAGCAGCAATAGCTATGATGAGGAGATCACTTGAGGAGGTAGGTATAGACGTATCATCCCATAAGATAGATATCGACATAATAATGACTGGAAAGCCTAAGAGCGTAAGAGATAAGCTACGGATAATTCTAGGAGCATTGGTTGAGATGGAGAAGGAGACAGGAATAGTTGAGAAGGCAGCCCTCCTTGAGAGGCTAGAGGAAGAATATGACTTATCGAGGGAAGAATCTGAAAGGCTGATTAAACAGCTGATAAGAGAAGGAACAGTATATGAGCCTAGAAGAGGATACTTGAAGAAAGTGACTTAGATTTGAAGATAGATGATCTACCCATACCGGAAGAGGCTAAGAAGATAATATTAAAGTCCGGAATCGAAGAGCTATATCCTCCACAGGAAGAAGCAATTAAAGCCGGCGCCCTAGAGGGAAAAAATCTTGTTTTAGCCAGTCCAACAGCTTCAGGTAAGACTCTAATAGCCGAGCTATGCGCAGTGAAACATATAATGGAGATTGATGGAAAGGTCCTTTACTTGACGCCGCTAAGAGCCCTTGCATCCGAAAAATACAACGAATTCAAGAAGTATACCGTTCTGAAGAAGAATGGAGAGAGAAGAGTTACGGTTGGAATAAGCACCGGAGACTATGACAGTACAGATCCATGGCTTGCCAGATACGATATGATCGTAGCGACGAATGAGAAGTGTGATTCGCTGCTGAGACATAAGGCAGGATGGTTCGATGATATATCACTTCTAGTAATAGATGAAGTTCATTTACTGAACGATCCTGAAAGGGGACCTACGCTTGAAGTTGTCCTATCACGCCTCAAACAGATAGCGCCTGAACTGCAGATCCTAGCATTAAGTGCAACCATTAGAAACTCGGATGAGATAGCTGAGTGGTTAGGTGCAACCCCAATAACTATGGAGTGGAGACCGGTAAAGCTTAGAGAGGGAGTTCTATTAAACTGCGAAGTTCAATTCAAAGACGGCGGATCAATCAAGATTGGAAGGAAAGTGAAGGATCCAGTATTGAATATGGCGTTACATGCATTGGCTGAGGGAGGGCAAACTCTCATCTTCGCATCAACAAGAAAAAAATCAGTGAACCTAGCTAAGAAGGCAGCATCTGAAATCAGCAGTCAACTCCCAAAGGCACTTAAGAGATCACTTAAGAACGTTTCAGAGGAAATTCTTAGAGTAGGCGAAAGAACAAGGATAAGTGATTTACTGGCATCATTAATTAAGAATGGAGTTGCATTTCATCACGCTGGATTATCCCCGAATCATCGTAGGATAATAGAAGATGCCTTCCGAAAGGGAATTCTGAAGATACTAACGGCCACGCCAACCCTTGCCTATGGAGTTAACCTACCGGCAAGAGTGGTGATAATAAGCGATTACAGAA
>WAQA01000162.1 GCA_015520475.1 Candidatus Bathyarchaeota archaeon
CTCAGAGACTCGTCATCCTCAGACTCGCATCTAGATTCAGAGGGGGAATATCATAGGGATGTATACGGAGATCTAGAATATAGGGCTCCGTTGCCTCGAGCATCTCCTCAATAGCATCATCTATCTCCCCGTTATCGCTTACAACTCTCCCAACTGCCCCGAAGCTCTCTGCCAAAGCCTTAAAATCTGGGTTGCTCAATACGGTTCCAATTAACCGCCCACCCTTCTGTAGACGCTGCCTATAATAGAGCACCCTATAACTATTATCATTGACTACCACTACCTTAACAGGAAGCCTCTCTCTTACAGCAGTCTCCAGATCCTGGACAGTCATCATGAACTCCCCATCTCCCACTACAGCAATAGCCTCATGGTCAGGGCAACATATCTTTGCTGCCAATGCGGCGGGAAACGCGAAGCCCATTGAGCCCAGATTAGTGGCTGCCAGAAAACCTCTAGGCCTACTTACCTTCAGGAATGAGTATGTATAAAGGATATGCATACCCTGTCCCGCCGTAATTATAGCCCTATCCATATCAAGTCTCTCCCCCAACCTCCTAAAGAACCTTCCAGGGCTTGCAAAACCCTCGTAGGACCTCTCCACGGCATCCCTAATCAATGCATCCCATCCCCGACGCCATGCATTAATGTAGCCCCACCACCCACCATATTCCCTCCTGAGACCCTCCTTAGAGACCATGGAGACGAGCTTCTCTAGAAAAGCATTGGCATCAACGTAGAACCATTCACTATAAGGTACCGGCCTCTCCTCTGTCTTCTTATCCAGATTAACGAGGATAATTTCCCCTTTCGGAATTATGTTGAATGAATAGGTGGTGATATCAGAAAGGCCACATCCCAATGCAATGACTAGATCAGCCTCCTCGAAAGCCTTATCTGCATAGGTACTCCCACCGCCAAACCCAACCCTCCCGATAGAAAGCGGATGATTCTCGGGAAATGCACCCCGCCCGTTCCCTGTCGAGGCAACTGGAAGAGCCAAATATGAAACTAGCTCCAACAAGAGCTCACTTGCCCTACGATTGTTAACTCCCCCACCCACCAAAAGCAAAGGCCTCTCAGCCTCCTTCAGATAATTAACAACTCTCGCAACCTCCTCGCCACTAGGCATAGGTGGCTCTTTAATAACAGGTTTACATGAGTTAAAAGTATACGTTCCCCGATAACCCCAAATATCCTCAGTAACCTCGATATAGACTGGGCCTGGGGGAGGAGATGCGGACACTCTATATGCCTCAGCCAGAATTTCATCAACCCCACTCACCTGATCTATACGGAACTGCGCCTTCGTTATCGGCTTAACCATCGACATCTGATCAACCTCATACATTGAATCTAGTCCAGCCACTCTACTCCGAACCGCACCAGATATCAAGATAAGTGGAGAGGAATCCTTATAGGCGATGCCAACCGCGACCAATGAATTGAGGAAGCCCCCACCCACATGCACAACAGCCACACCCGGTCGACCAGTCAGCCTACCTTCCGCATCAGCCATACTGACTGCAACCTGCTCATGCCTAGTTGTTACAAACCTAATTGAATCACGATAATCGTACAGAGCATCTATAAAGTCGAGAATGGAGGTCCCAATTAAACCATATACACGTTCTACACCCAACCGCCTAAGCGATTCAGCGACTGCATGAGCCACACTCACACTCATACTCATCATAGATTCACCACGTTCTCCGGCTCTCCACCCATCAACACACGAATAACATTCCTAACACTAGTCTCTATAATCCTCTGCCTAGCCTCATTTGTGGCCCCAGCGAGATGAGGGGTAGTAATCACATTAAACCCTTCCAACCCCAAGAGGGGATGATCCTTTGGCGGAGGCTCCTGGGAATAAACATCAACGCCAGCCCCGAATATCCACCTATTCTTGATAGCCCTGGCCAAAGCCTCCTCATCGACAATCTCCCCCCTGGACGGATTTATGAGTATAGCAGAGCCCTTCATCCTCCGAAGCTCCCTCTCACCAATCATATGCCTAGTCTCAGGGGTAAGCGGCACATGTATACTTATAACATCCGCCTCAGATATCAGCCTATTAAACGGCCTATACTCTACACCAAGCTCCTTTTCAACACCTTCAGGGAGACGCCGAACATCATAATAGATCACCTCGGCACCAAACGCCTTAACCCTCTTCGCGACCTCCCTCCCGATACGCCCCATACCAATAATACCCCACCTCTTACCATGCAGCTCATATATCCCCAAGTTAAAGAACTCCTGCTGGGTCCATTCCCCACCCTGCGTCCTTACATGGCTCTGGAACATCCGCTTCAAGAGAGCCAAGGCCATAGCAATAGTGTGTTCAGCAACCGATATAGAATTAGCACCACCCACATTAGCTACAGGTATACCAGCCTCCCTAGCCGCCTCAATATCAATATGATCATAACCCGTACTGGGCTGCTGGATAAGCCTAACCCGCTTCATATGCATAATCATATCCCTATTGATCGGTATCTCGAAGGTGAAGTCCCCGATAACAACATCAGCCTCCTCCAACTCTCTATGGAGCCTCTCCCTGTCACTCAAGTCACGGATAACCTTGAACTCCAACTCTCCCTGGAACCCCATCTCCTCAGCCAACGGCATGAAGAGAGCCCTGAGAATCTCGGCCGGATAAGGAGTAAAACTAACAATCTTGAACCTAAATGAACCGGACATAGACACCACAAAAAGAAAGTATACAAAAGACTAAAAAATATTTAACAAAAATATAAAAAGGATTGAAAAATATATCTACTAACCTAGACTCATTTAACAGCTATCTGCACATCCATACATTCACTCCTCACCATACTCTAACTCCCTAATCAGCTCCTCCACATGCTCCAAACGTTCCTTAAGAAAGTTCCTGAATGTTTTGAGCAACCGTAATCGCTCCTCTCTATCAAGAAACTCCAAATGCAGAGGTGGGATAAACAATGGGTATTGGTCACCCCTCCACCGCCGAAACCCCTCCCCGAAGAAACGCTTCATAAACATGCGTCTCATAGGCGGCGGCAAGAACATATGGTAACGCCCCATGAAATCAAGCTCAGTCTCCATCAAGTCAACGGCATACTTGAGGACATCCTCACCCCTCTCCGTCAATGAATAGAACTCCTTATCATCCCTCAACTCAGTCTTAACCAGCCCCTTCATCTCGAGCCTCCTCAATGCCGGATAAACCGTCCCAGTCTTGGGCTCCCAAATATCACCAAACATCTCCCTAAGCTCCTTGATTATCTCGTATCCATACATAGGCCTCCTCTTCAACGCCATCAAGATCAAGAACTGAACCGGGCTCAACCCATACTTACCCAACCTATAACCCCAGCCGAACATAGTAGTCACCTACATAGTAGTCTACTACATAGTAGAGCTCTACCTAGTAATAAACAATAAACTATACAAGATACATAGCCAGCCACCCAAAGTATACAAACATAAACCCTTATCCCCCACAAAAACTAAATATCATATTTATGGAGGGAAATTGGGTAGAGAAATTCTTTATAGAGAAGGGAGAACTATTCCTAAGAATCCTCAATGCACATTGGGAGAGGGCAGAGAGAGAAGTAGAATACATAATCAAGCTCCTAGAAAAATATGGTATAAACCAAGAGTCCGAGATACTCGAGGTGGGATGCGGAAATGGAAGAATATTGATAAACCTAGCCAAGAAAGGATTCAAGAACCTACATGGAATAGACATATCACCCATATACATAGAGGATGCAAAAAAGAAGATGCGTGAACATGGAGTATCAAATATCGATTTCAAGGTCGGGGATGCCCGTAAATTAGATGAACTATATCCCGCGAAGAAGTTCGACGCCCTACTCTCCATATGGTCGACCGTATTAGGATACTACCAATCTCCCCAACAAGATATAGAGATACTGAAGAAATACAGGCATGTAGTTAAAGATGAGGGATATTTATTTATACTCTCCACTGCCAACAGGGACTTCACAACACTCCTACAATCACTTGGGTGCAGCGGCGCATTCTACATAGACTATGGAGATTTCAGCGTCATAGAGCAACCCCAATTCAAGCATGAAGACTCAACCCTAAACTCGAAATGGATATTCTACCGAAAGAAAGAGAATGGAGACCTAGAGTATATAGATGAAGCAGAGGTCAGGTTAAGGCTCTACTCGATACACGAGGTAGTAAGCCTGGCCAAGGAAGCAGGCTGGACATATGTAGATGCATACAGATCCATCGCAACCCAAGAACCCTTCAGACCATCCATAAGCAGCCTAAACATAATATTCAAAGCCACATAAGGTTCTTGACTTCCCGTTCCTACCCAGACCACTCCCTAATCATAAATGCAATACCTACATTAACATAGATATTCAGCACCGTAGTTACCGCCAACCTACCCAAAACATTATACACGTCTAGAACAT
>WAQA01000163.1 GCA_015520475.1 Candidatus Bathyarchaeota archaeon
GCGGCAATACGAGAATATCATATAATTGGAGGATGATTGAGAAGGATATACTCTCAATCACGATTGAACCTACAGTAAAGAATGTCTCGGCGATGGTTGAGCCTGTCAGCTTAGGGTCTCCCTTCAGACTTTACATGTCAACAAATGAGACTGAAAAGACTATTATCCAGTTACAGCCTATGGCTTACGGCTCATATAAGCTCATCATAAAGTTTATGGCTGAGAAGGCTTGGAGATGCTCATTCGACGTATACACGCAGAACCTAAGATTTTATAGGCCCTACAGCAGCTCATATGGGTATTCCGTAACCCTTCAATCCTCAAGTTATCCTCCTGGAAATTACACTTTTGAGATAATGATAGAAAGCGTCTCGATAGCTGCGCCATCCCTCTTCCTATTTAGACTGCCAACTCCAGTGAACGCCGCTATCTTCCTGCTTGCATCAGGCTTCATAGTATATTTGAATTCGTTCCTGATATGTGACACGTACTTCAAGAGTAAGAGGGAATCTGTAACCGCTAAGAGGTGGATGTTCTCAGCAATAG
The DNA here is from genome assembly GCA_015520475.1 of Candidatus Bathyarchaeota archaeon. Lineage (GTDB taxonomy): Archaea > Thermoproteota > Bathyarchaeia > Bathyarchaeales > WAQA01 > WAQA01. Next base: position 547 of record WAQA01000163.1, read on the forward strand.
CAGTCATCATCAGCATAATAATAATCTATCAATTGTATCTTGTAACTGCATCGTCGCCTATTGGAGGGATCCGCTGATGGAGGAGGATGAATTCATAGATCAATGGTGGTATTCGAAGCCGAAGCTGAGGAGATTATTCGCACCGCTGCTCTACATATTCTCGTGGCAGTATAGGTTATGGAGGTTTCTCCAGAAACCCCCTGAAGAGAGGAGGAGAGAGGTTGAGAGACACGCTAAGAAGATAAGGAAGAGGCTTGACTTCCCAAATGTAAGGAGAGAGGATGTTGTAGGGAGGGAGGAGGAGCTAGAAAGAGTATTAATAAGCGCTTACTATCACATATTCAGGGATCCAAACGTACGTAAGGCATGCCCCATACCACCTCCAAAAGTCTTCATTTTGAAGGGGAGCTCTGGAAGTGGGAAGACATTCTTCGCTGAAGCATGTCAAAGAGAGATCTTCGAGGAGGGGTTGAAGTATGGAATCATAGTTAATTATGCCTCCCTGAAGCCTGAGAATGTATATACTATGTGGTATGGTAGGAGCGCCCAGCAGCTCGGCTCCTTCTTCCAGGAAGCCTTCCAGAAACCAAGCATAATATTGATAGATGAATTTCAAGCTTTCGGAAGCAGGTTCTCCTCCACAACCGAGGTTGGAATGGAAGAGAAGAGGGTGCAGACAGTCTTCCTTGAGATGATAGATGATCTGCAGAAGAAGAATTATAGGTGTATCCTGCTGATATGTACAAGCGAGTATGAAACTATAACTGAGACTATAAGACGGAGAGGTGTTGTAGGAACAATAGACCTAGACGCTAAGACAAACCGTTCAATACTTCTCGAGATAGCGCGGAGAAAATGTAAACAGTACAATATTAGGTTGAGTCCAAACGATATCTTAAACGTGCTTGAGGACTCCCTCAGATCAGTTGGGGGAGTACGTCTCACACCAGCCGACGTAGTAAACGCCTTCGACATAATCATATCGGAGAAGTCAAGGTCTATACAGCGGGGATTAATCAACAAGTTAAGGATGAAGAGGGAACATGTCGATCCTGGAAGAGATATCATGTTAAGCGACTTCAGAGAGGCAGCGAAGAAACTGAAGGCTTACACATCCCAGGAGAAGACTGAAGCGGCGAGGAGATCAATAAATCGGATAGCCCCTAGAGAACGGTATAAGGATGTAGGTGGACTCCACGGGATAAAAGATGAGATAATAAAGGAGATATCATTGGCGTTGGATGCTGATTTAGCCGTTAAGGCTGGATATAGACCTCCGAAAGGCTTCATCTTCTATGGTCCTCCAGGAACAGGTAAGACTTTACTTGCCAAGGCGATAGCGGGAGAGAATGACGTCTGGTTCTACAATATAAATGGTCCCTCAATCATACAGGGACGATACGGCGATCCAGAGAAGACTATAAGGGATATATTTGAGGACGCCCGTAAGAATGCACCGGCAATAATCTTCTTCGACGAGATAGACTCCATAGCTCCTAGGAGAGGTACACATGACCCAGTTATAGACAGGGTGGTCTCACAATTACTCACCGAGATAGATGGATTCACACCATTAACGAACGTCGTCGTTATAGGAGCCACAAACAGACCTGAAATATTGGATCCAGCCCTCCTAGAAAGGTTCACTAGACAATTCGAGTTCTCATACCCAAAGAATAAGACTGAGAAATTGGAGATATTGGAGGTTCATCTTAGACGGTACAAGGACGCCCTTGAAGATGGGATAACATCAAACGACATACTAAAAATATTCGAGAAGAAGATTCTAAGCCCAAGGAGAATAGCAAATACTATAGATGACGCTAACAGGTTAAGAGCGAAGGAGATAGAAGCAGCCAAGAAACTTCTGGAGGCTATGAAGTATAAACCTGAGAAGATATCTGAGACAAAGAAGCTCTTCGAGGCTGACCTTAAAAGATTATTCAAGATACTTGGAATTAGAGAGGATGATCCAGACTTAATAGAGAAACTTGAAAGTATCGAGCCTTCTAACTATCCCCTCAAACTATACCATTTCGAGAAGGCTTTGGAGAAGACAGGAGACGAGCATGTCGAGGAAGCGCAGAGGATGCTTCAACATACGGTTAGGATACAGAAGCCCGAGGTTGGGAAGAGCTACGGACTGATAGCCCTAGGCGAGAAGGGGGAGATGGGAGGCTTAGTAGGCGTTATAGAGGTCATCGTAAATCCATCTGGAGATGGGAGGGTTCAGATAATAGGAAGCGAGGCTGGAGAGAGCATCCTAGCAAGCGCACAGGACGCATTCATCTACATAAACTCGATATTCGGATGGAGATTCAAGGATTATGATGTATATGTGGAGTTGGTGACTCCTGCAAAGGGAATGGAGAAGCAGATAGTTGCTCCGGGAATAACGAGGCCTCCGGTTTCAGGGCCCTCAGCAGGCCTCTCAATAGCCGTAGCCATGCTCTCCGCCTTCCTGGAAGTAGAGGTAGACCCGACCGTTGTGATGACAGGGGCGATAACGGCTAGAGGGGAGGTATGGCCCGTAGGAGGCCTAGACTATCGTGGAATGGGAAAGATCGAAGCTGCTATCTCAGACAAGTACGCTAGGAAACTTATAATCCCAAGATATAATTATGAGAGGTTGAAGGCCTTCGACACTGAGAAGATGCTGCTGGAGAAGGGGATAAAGATAGTTCCTGTGCAGACATTCCTAGAGGCAGCCGTAGAGGCAATTCCAAGATTCAAGTCTCAAGAGGATATCATGAGAATGGCTAGGGAGATTCTTTTTAGAGGATAGTATCCCCTAACTATTTTTTAGATTTAGACGCCATCTCGAGAAGGGCCTGATAATACTCTCCAGACCTCATCTTCTCATATAGGTTGCCGAGGGCTTCATGAACGCTTCTGAAGTACTCCTTATCACTCTCATTCAACCCTCTACCTCTTATGTCTGATACGCGGTTCTTGATGCCGAGGCCAGCCTCCCTCAGGGAGAGGGATAATAT
>WAQA01000164.1 GCA_015520475.1 Candidatus Bathyarchaeota archaeon
GTCCTGAACCTCTCTGGGAGACAGGCCACCATCTAAAGTACGGTGGTAGTTGACAAGCGTAAATTTAAATTTATTAGGGTGAGATTGGTAGTTATTAGAGGAGGGATACATTTGCCTCAGAAAGTTATCTGTCACAACTGTGGTGAAGTTCTGTATCAAGGAGACGACCTTAAACCCCCAGACGATATAATCCAGATGTACAGTGGGGAGTGTCCGCAATGCGGCTCTAAACTCTCATTGATCCCTCAAGACGTACAGGTTATACCTTCAAGATCAAGAGCTACATGAAACATTTAATTGTGAAGATGCCCCTAAGCGAAGAGATGATCAAGTATGCCTCGCTATAATCTACCCTCGGCAATTAAAGCCCTCAAGAACCTTAAAGTTGAGGCTTCCCACTCAGCGATCCTACGCTTCTCCGCGATCACAATTATTCTGCTGATAGCCTTCACTATACGTCTCCTGCCGATGCGATGGATCCCGGTTCCATGGAGGCCGGATCACTTCTATCTCTCAGCATATGATCCATACTTCCAGTATCGCTTAACAAGACATATAGTGGAGCGGGGCTTCCTCTCTTGGGGATGGTATGATAGGCTTGGATGGTATCCTTGGGGACGAGACATAGCAAAGGTGGCTTATCCAGGACTGCCTATGACTGCAGCCTTCTTCTATCTTATATTGAAGAGTCTAGGCGTACCTGTCGATCTTGTAATGTTCTGTCTACTCTTCCCGCCGATAATGGGCACCATAACCACGCTTGTCATATACTATCTTGGAAGGGATATAGGCGGTGAGGCTGTCGGCCTTTTCTCAGCGTTCTTCCTGGCTCTAAGTCCCTCATACATAAGCCGTACATATCTGGGGTTCTTTGATGATGAGACTGTAGGCATCTTTGGAATCCTACTCTTCATGCTCTTCTTTCTTAGATCTATTGAGCGGGAGAAACCTCTCCAATCAAAGATTATATATGCTGCCCTTTCAGGTTTGGCGCTTGGATATCTTTTCGGATCTTGGGGAGCTGCAAGATACGCTGTAGGCATCATGATCCTCTTCGTAGTCACATTATTAATTATACGTAGATACTCAGCCAATCTATTGATGAGCTACGGAATATGCTTCCTTATAGCCCTAACCATCTCAGCTTCGGTTCCAAAGTTGGGGATGGGCTTCTTGAGAGAAGCAACGGTCATGCCGGTCTACGGCATGTTCATATTACTGTGCATATTTGAGGCTAACCGCCGCTTAAGGACTCGTCGCCTCAAAATATTGAGTTTAATGGTCTCCATAATAATCCTTGCAGCCGCATTTCTGGTTCTCTGGAGTCTAGGATACTTCTCTCTTATGGGTGGAAAGTTCCTTACAACCCTTAATCCATTCCTTAGAGCAGCCTCGCCACTCTTCGAGTCCGTAGCAGAACATAAAATCTCAGTCTGGACAAACTTCTATTATGACTTCGGAATCTTAACGTTTCTCATACCGCTTGGCCTCTTCTTCGCTGTTAAGATGGCCACTGACAAGACAGTCTTCCTCTGCATCTTCGGTTTGACATCCATTTACTTTGCCAGTTCAATGGTTAGGTTAACCCTTATAATGGCTCCTGCAGTCTGTTTAATCTCAGCTCTCGGCCTTGTCCGCTTAACAAAACCATTTGTTGCACTTCTCAGAGAGAAAAAGCAGAAGGTGAAGAGAAAGGTAAGGTTTAGGGCGAAGATGGGAAGGGAGATCAGCGCAATATTCATAATAATCATCTTCGCATTATTCACTCTAAACTATGTTGTTGGAACGGACTTCTCTAGGAGGCGGGGAACGAAGTATCCGAGGGCGATCGAGCAGGCTTATACTCCAACAACGATCTCTGTTTCTGGTATGGGTTTCAGGCCTTCATCAGCCGTTGAAGACTGGATATACGCTCTAATATGGATCCGTGAGAATCTTCCTCCATCCCCTCCGGATGGACCGACTGTAATAGCCAGTTGGTGGGATTATGGATACTGGATAGAGACTGTAGCGAACAGGACAACCCTCGCTGATGGGGCGACTATGAACACCACTCAGATAGCGCAGATAGCGAAGATGTTTATGTCCCCGGAAGACGAAGCGATAAAGATACTGAAGAGATATAATGTTACGCATGTTCTGGTTTTCACGACCGTTGATATACGTGGAAGAGACTATCCATGGGGCGAAGCTGGCAAGTTCATATGGATGATAAGAATTGCTCATCTCAACGAGTCAAAGTACGGCGAATACTTCAGAGGTGTATGGCAATGGAGCGATTACGGTAAAAATACAACCCTCTATAAGATGATGACTTATGGAAAGATCGCTAGGGGCATCCCAAATGTACAGCCGGTGACGCTTCAACATTTCAAGCTAGTTTACCTGTCGAAGGGAAGACCTGTAAGTGGGATATACCCGCTTATACTTATATACGAAGTCAAATACTAAGATAAGGTTATATTATATCTAGACGTAGATGGCGAGGCTGCTCCTGACAGCGAAGCCGCCTCAAAATAATCGAGGAGAAACAGATGTTTCCAAAGGTTCCAGATCACCATAAACAGGGGAAACCGCTGGTTCCGAACGGTTTAGGCGTCCTCTACGTACTCTCAAGCGTCATATACCTCTTCCTACTACACTTCTTCGAGTCTGGAGAAAGCAGTAGGTATCCATCACCTGCATTGACGTTGGCCGTCTGTATACTCTTCGGAGGATTCATGGGTTTACTGGATGACTGGATGGATCTGAGATGGAGATATAAGGCTTTTCTACCGATATTTGCAACGTTGCCATTGGCTGTTCTAAGGGAAGGAACTCCTGTAATGGCAACATACATATTCGGCAAGATAGACTTCAGTAAAGTTACATTCTGGATAATACCTGGAGAGATAATCTTCTATTTTGGAGTTATACCTGTAATTGTGACTGTAACAACGAATGTTGTTAATCAGCTGGGGGGCCTAAATGGACTTGAAACGTTATGTCCATCAATCGTTCTGATAGCATTGATGGCTGCATCAGCCCCAGACTATAGAATCCTCCTGATTGTCCCATTAATATCCTACTTGATCCTCGGCTTCTTCAATTTTAACGGTAGGATATTCGTTGGGAACACGGGATCCTTTGCAGCTGGAATAACATTAGCGTCATACGCTATAATCGCAAATATTGAGCAGACATTACTAATATCCATCCTACCATACATCTTCAACTCATCCATAATTCTGATTAATGTTCTCTTCTTTGGAAGGAGGGCAGCGTTGATCCTTGATGGGAAGATCTTAAGGGCTAATCATATAAGAAGCTTAGTTACGTTGATAGCGCATATACATCCGTCAACCGAGAAGAGAATCGTCTCAATAATCTGCTTAATATTTATGTTTTCAGCGTCATTGGCTGTTGCGGTGGCTCTGCTATGAAGCGGATCCTGGTTACTGGAGCTGGAGGACCAGCCTCTACAAACTTCATATTATCCCTAAGGATAGTTCCGGAGAGCATCTATATTGTGGGGGTTGAATCAAACAGGTATAGGGTTCACCTCTCACAGGCTGATAGGACCTATCATGTTCCAAGAGCGGATGAGGAGGGGTATATCGAAGCATTAAATAATATTATAAGGCGGGAGAAGGTTGAATTTGTGCATCCGCAACCAGACATAGAAGTTAGAGCTATATCTGAGAATAGGGAGAAGATTGAGGCGGAAACCTTCCTACCATCAAAAGAGACTGTTAGAATCTGCCAAGACAAGTTTGAATCGGCAAGTATCTGGCGGAGGAAGAATATACCAACTCCGAAGACAATAGAGATAAGAGAAGATGGAGATGTGGAGAAGGCATTTGAAACTTTAGGTTCGCCTATATGGATAAGAGCCAAGCATGGAGCTGGAGGGCGGGGCAGCTCACCAGCATATAATATTGAAACAGCGATTGCATGGATAAGATATTGGAGATCTAGAGGGGTGGGATGGAAGTTTATAGCGCAGGAATTCCTAGGTGGAAGGAACATAGCATTTCACAGCCTATGGAGGAGCGGGGAGCTCATAATGTCTATGGCTAGGGAACGGCTGGAATATATATATCCACATCTAGCACCATCTGGAATAACCGGTACACCCTCAGTTCAGAGAACAATCCATGATGAAGAAGTCAACAGGATAGCGACGGAGGCCGTCCTAGCAATAGACAAAGAATATAATGGGATAGCATGTGTAGATCTAAGAGAGAATGATGAGAAGGTTCCATGCGTAACCGAAATCAACGCTGGAAGAATGTTCACAACATCATTCTTCTTCTCATATGCAAGCAAAAAATTATTTAACGATTACCGATGCAACATTCCATATATATACTTGAAGCTTGCATATGGAGAGTCCCTGCCGAAGATAAAACAGTATAATGTTCTCCCTGAAGGATTATATTGGATTCGACATATCGACGCTCCAGCAAGACTTGTAAAGGATGGAAGAGTTCTAGGAGCGATGTATAATGAGGAAGGGAGAGATAAAGGCTGTAATCTTTGACTTAGATGGAACGTTGATAAGGCTTCCAATAGACTATAGGAGACTCTTCGAAGAGTTCAAGAGGATCCTTAGGAGAGAGGATGTGCAGTCGATTGTTGAGGCGGTGATGGAGGCGGGTGAGAGGGAGAGGCGAGAGCTCTTAAGGGTCTGGACTA
>WAQA01000165.1 GCA_015520475.1 Candidatus Bathyarchaeota archaeon
AACCCTGACAATCAACTCTTTGCTCTTTCAGTTGAGAAGGACGTCGCCTTCGGCCTTGAGAATCTAGGATTGCCTAGATCCGAGATTAGGCGTAGGGTTGACTGGGCCCTTAAGATCACCGGAATATGGGATTTACGTGAGAGGGCCCCCTACGAACTTTCTGGAGGGCAGAAGCAGAGGGTTGCAATAGCCTCGGTTCTCGCAATGCAGCCTGAAATCATGGTTCTAGATGAGCCTACATCATTTCTAGATCCATTAAGTGCGCAGAAGATCTTCCATGTAATCAATGATCTTCATGAAAAGTTGAAGATAACTATAATCTTGGTTGAGCATAGGTTAGATTTGGTCTCCAGATACGCTGACAGATTAATAGTGATGAATAATGGCAGGATAATATTGGATGGGGAGCCTAGAAGGGTCTTCAACTCTGATGAGGCTCGGCTTGTAGGTGTTGGAATACCAAAGGCTACAAGGCTCTTTCAGATGCTTAAGAGTAGAGGTATAGATCTAGGTGAAACACCTATTATGGCTGAGGAAGCCTCCGCAATTCTCAGGGAGGTTCTGAAATATGATCGAAGTTAAAAATCTTCATTATGTATATCCGAATGGGATTGAAGCCTTGAGAGGTGTGTCCTTAACTATAGAGGATGGAGAATTTGTAGCGATCATGGGGCAGAATGGCGCTGGAAAGACAACCCTAATAAAACACTTTAATGGCCTATTGAAGCCGACTGAAGGGGACGTTCTGATCGACGGTGTAAACACTAAGGAGGCAAGTGTAGCGTCACTGGCAAGGAAGGTTGGTCTTGTCTTCCAGAACCCTGACAATCAATTCTTCTGCGAAACCGTTGAGAAGGAAGTGTCGTTTGCTCTGAGAAACTTCGGGTTCGATGAGGAATCCATTAGGCGTAGGGTTGACTGGGCCCTTAACCTTCTTGATCTATCTAGGTACCGTGATGTTTCACCTTTCATGTTGAGTGGAGGTGAGCGTAAGAGAGTTGCTCTAGCATCCATTCTCGTTTGGGATCCTAAAATAATAGTTCTTGATGAGCCTACAATAGGTCAAGATTACTCGCAGAAGGAGAGGCTTAGACAGTTTATTCTCCAGTTAAATATGCAGGGTAAAACCGTTATTATAGTAACCCATGACGTTGAGTTTGTAGCTGACTGTAAACCGCGGGTTATACTCATGGCTAATGGTAAGGTAAAAGCTGATGGTGACGCACGTGAAATATTAACAGATGCTGATTTAGTTAATCAATCTTCACTTGTTCTCCCTGAAGTAACCAAGATATTTATGGGGATAGATGATCCGGGCTTAGACAAGAATGTATTAGACATCTACGAGGCAAGCAACATTCTCTATGAGAGGTTGAGAAGGATAAAATGAGCATGTTCAATGGTTTCCGGTTTAAAAGGTCATCGTCGCCGATACATGATCTGGATCCAAGAGTTAAGTTTCTATATGTTTGCATAGTCTTTATTATCGCTATACTATTCAATCAGCTGCTGCCGCTTCTTATACTCTTTGTAGGCCAGATACCGCTTGTCCTTCTATCACGTGTACAGAAGGAATGGCTTAGATCTATGAGGGGCTCAATAATATTTGCCGCTTTAATCTTCGTTACAAACTGGATCTCAAGATACTTCTATGGAGGATATGGTTCTTGGACGTTGCTGCTTGAACATTCGCTTGCCATGACCTTAAGGTTTATAGTGTTGATCGAATCGTTCTCCATATTCTTCTTAACAACATCTCCTGATCACTTAGGTTTGGCTTTGGAGCAGAGTGGCATCCCATACGAGTTCTGTTTTGCCTTCACAACAGCTATCCGTTTTATTCCTGTTCTAGCTGAGGAGGCTCAGACGATAATAGATGCTCAACGGGCCAGAGGATTGGAGCTTGAGAAGGGGAACTTCATTAAAAAAGTGAAGAATTACATACCGATACTTATACCTCTAATAGTCAATGCTATCAGAAGAAGTTTAGAGCTAGCTGAAGCTATGGAGTCTAGGGCTTGGGGGGCAATCAATAAAAGGACAAACCTCTACGTTCTAAAGCTTGGTAGAAATGATTACTATCTGATGGCTGTGTCCATCGTAATATTAATTTTAGCCATTTACGTGTCGATGTATGTTCCAATACCAAGCGTATCTCAGATTATATCTAGCATCTTCTCCTCTTCTCCGAGTTAAAGGTGTAAAACTCCTATATTTGCCGAGGAGGAATATCTAGAATAAGAAAGCTTGGATATTGAAGGGCTCTAATGGATAAATACCTAGAACAAGAAACTGTAATGTGCGGGAGTTCTATTCTTCCTTCAATTTGGTAGAGAAGATGCTGGCTGCGTAGTGGCTGTTGAAGAAATCTTCTAGAACTGCTTGAGAACATCCTTCTTCTCCAATGTGTATCCGCAATAGTGGCACCTAAGCTTTAATGGGTCCTCACTCTTAACGTAGAAGATTGATTGCACAGGCTCCTTACTGTTCGAGATGCAGGTGGGATTTGCGCATTTGAGGATTCCATAGATTATTGATGGCAGCTTAACTCTCTGCTTCTCTACAACCTTATAATCTCTGATAATGTTTATTGTTGCATGTGGAGCTATCAGAGCTATTCTATCAACTTCTTCTGGATTAAGTTCTCGTCCCTCAATCTTTACTATGTCTTTAACCTC
>WAQA01000166.1 GCA_015520475.1 Candidatus Bathyarchaeota archaeon
GCATGGTGGCCTGGAGGCCTAACGATGGCGAAGGCATTCCTTAAATCGCCAACCATAACTTTCTCGGCAGCAGTCAATACGCCTCCAGCAGCTAATATGGCAGCCTCAAAGCTTCCCTTAGACACAACAGTATCCTCAGCGTCTAAGAGGCCTCCTACCATACAAGTATCCCTAACCTTCTCGATGTAGGCTCTCTCATGGATCATCATAAGCTGCTCAGTACTAGCCGCCTCAGGCTTGACGATCATACATGCTCTCCCATCCGGGAGACCTGAAAACTGTAGACCATCCATTATAAACTTTAATCTCATCCGGGATTCCGGATGATAGGATCCAGTGTCATGATCATAGAATCTCGGTGAGAAGACTATTCCAGTTCCACCCATCAAGAGACACACCTAAAGATTAAATATTTTATTGAAGGAGGATGTAACGAAATCTTTCAGGTTCATCCCGTATCTTCCAGCGATCTTCCGTATCGACTTGAATACTCCCGTCTGATACTGTATCGCCTTCTTCCTCATACGATAAACTTCAGGCGGCAGCCCCATCCTCCGAGCAGTCTCTCTAAGTATCCTCTTCCTGAGAGGATCATTCTCCGACTCAATCTTCAGATTGACAGGTAAATGTAGAGAGAACTTAACTAGGTCGAGATCAATGAATGGTAGACGAGGCTCAACCTTATGGTAGGAGCAGACCTTATTGTCCCTCTCAAAATTCACTTTATATGAGAGGATTACATCTCGGTATAGAGTATCTCTTAAGCCCTCCTCCCCATGCATCCTATAATCATTTAGGTATCGATAGTATCCTCCGAAGAGCTCATCGCTTCCCTGTCCTAGAAGCAGAACCCTACAACCCAATTCTCTAGCGGCCTCTGCAACCCAGAAGAATGGGACTGCTATGGATAATTTAAGGGCATCAGGCTCTTCAATCAACCATAAAACCTTAAAGAGGTCTCTCTCCACATCATCAACAGTGAAGGATTCAATGTGGATTGGAAGATTCAATGATTCAGCTATCTTCTCGATTCCTCCAGTATCCCCCTCTAGACCTACAGAGATAAGTTCTATATCCACGTTAAGTTTCGATGCGGTGAAGGCTATAACGCTGCTGTCCAAGCCTCCGGAGAAAGCAACGGCAACCCTCCCAACATCTAAAACCCTCTCCTCAACAGACTCCTCAAGAAGCCTCTGAATATTTAGAGATGCCTCCTCAACAGAGATACGTTCAGCTTCAGGTTTACCTATGATATTAACTGGTTTTAAGTTGATTCTTCCCCTATAGACTGTCAGGAGATGTCCAGGCGGAAAGGAATCAACATTCCACACCTTAATCCTCCATAGAGCTTTGCGTTCAGAGGCGAAGGCCACAACATCCTCATTCTCACCATAATATAATGGAGTTAAACCGAAGAGATCCCTGCCGAGAAGGATCTTATCATCGAACATTATAGAGAAAGCGAAGGATCCATCCTTGGAGAGGATTCTCTCAGCACCCTTCACAGGTCCCTCATCACCAATTACATCCCGAATCCAACCTATCTCAACAGGAGGATAGAGTCTACCGTCGAATACGAAGCTTCCACCGCTGAACTCTAGAGGTTGAGGATTATCATTCTGGAGGATACGTGAGAAGCTGTATCCAATAGCAGCCTCCGACTTTAAACCGCAACATTCAATATCTCTCAGCGACTCACATATCTTGATTGAATCGTTCACGGCCACTCCATATGCATCGCCGCCCCTATGCTCAAGGGCCCCCAGCATCTTAAAGGCTTCAGACAGAACATTCCTTCCACGCTTGCTGACAACAGCTATGAGACCGCCCAAAGGCTTCCCCACCGATAAGGATAATCTAGGCATCATATCCAATGTTCAGGCATAGTTCTTCACTGCCCCATCAGATTATTAGGTTATATCCGCTCCGCTTGGACTGATCACTTCAAGTTAATAGGGAGGGATATTTAACTGTGTCGACAGGAGGCACCTTGGATGGCGGCATCATCAAGAGGATAGAGGCAGCATCAAGATCCATAGGGACATAAGCCTTTAATGAACAGATTATTATTTCATAATCAAGCCCGAATCATCTCCTTTGGACTCAGCAATGGAGAGATCATATCATCCCATTAGGTCAACGTACCTCGATATCCTCATCGCCCCAAAAGATAATAATTTATCATGAGGATTTGAAATTTATTACTGGATCAGCATTA
>WAQA01000167.1 GCA_015520475.1 Candidatus Bathyarchaeota archaeon
ATATAGAAGTGACCATTGAAGATCTATCAACCTCCTCTGAGGATCCAGACTTAATATTTATCGGCTGTCCCCATTGTTCCCTCGCTGAAATAAGAAGGATAGCCCTGATGCTTAAGGGAAGAAGGGTTAAAGGAGATGTTAAGTTATGGGTCTGTACGTCAAGGCATGTTATGAATCAAGCGTTAACATATGTTAATATGATCGAGGCTGCTGGTGGAAGAGTGTTCTGTGACACATGCGCCGTGGTTACATGGATAAAGAGGCTTGGTGTTGAAACGTTAATGACAAACTCCGCTAAAACAGCCTATTATGCTCCAACATTAAATAATGTCGCGGTTCTCTTCTCAACTCTAGAGGAATGTATACTTAGGGCGTGTGGGGAGCTTTAAGGTTTAGCGACGCATCCCTCTTGGATAACCTGAAGGGGGAAGAGTGTTAATTAATCGTTAAAACTCTCCAATCCTAACTGGATGATTTCAACCTTCTAATTAGCTCTCTAACCTTCCTATTCGATGGGATGGTTGCCCGTTTAAATCTTTCTTTAGGCACCCCTAGAGGTCGGGTTGCATCAATACCTATCTTCGTCGTTAAGCCAGTATTCTGGTTAGCTGATGGGTCAAGAGTTGATCCTCTAACGTTAGGTATCACTATTAAGTCCTCTCCTCCTTGGAATCGCGTGGCTATGGCCCACTCAACATCTCTAGGATCATATATGTCTATGTCTGAATCGACGACTACGGCATGTTTAAGGCTTGGATGGCCTGTGAAGGCTGCAAGTAAAGCGTTCTTTCCATCTCCCTCACTCTGCTTCTCAATCGATATAACTGCATGTAGCCACCCGCATCCTCCAACGGTTAGGTTGACGGCTTTAACGTCAGGCACAACCTTCAGGACAGACTCGTATATCATGACCTCTCTAGGTAAACCCATCAGAAGTCTATGTTCACATCCTCCTGGAAGGAGAGCCTGATAAATATAGTCTCTGCGATGCATAACTCCAACCACCTCTATAACTGGCTGCTTCCTCCTTATATCATGTGTCCCCGTTATATCCACTAATGGCCCCTCATCCACCTCTTTTTTTGCGGATATTCTCCCCTCCAATATCAGCTCTGCATCTGCTGGAGCGTATGCATCAACCCTCTCACATCTGATCAATTCTAGATTGTTATCGAGTAGCTTATTCGCTATCCAGAACTCGCTTATGCCGAAGGGAGCTGTAGATGCTGCTGCCAATGATACTGCTGGGTGAACTCCGATGGCGATTGCGACGTCTAAGTCTTTTCCTTCCTTCTTCGCGGCTGTCCATAACCTGTATAGATGTCTTGGGACGAGACGTATCGCGAGATGCTGCCTATCCAGTATTAGAAGTCTATGTATGGAGACGTTCTCAACTTTTCCATCTGGGCTCCTAGCTGATATGATGGCTGATGTTATGTATGGTCCAGCATCTCCTTCGTAATGGGTTAAGACTGGAATCTTATGTAGGTCTGGCTCCTCATAAACCTCCATTACAGCTGCGTCATCGACCACTCTTGGTTTAACGGGTGATCTGAAAGCCTCTATCATCCTCTCATATAATGATCTATCATCTGAAACGTTGAGTGCTGAGTGTATCCTACTCCTTGATCCACATATGTTCCCTATAACCTCTGTATCGTAGCCCTTTATATTCTCGAAGTGCAGTATGGATCCGTCTTGAGAGAATGCCTCTAGAACAGCTGATACTTCAAACCTGGTTGATAATGCCTCTCTTACATGGAGAACCTCACCTTTCCTCTCCATCATATCTAGGAACCCTCTAAGACTCATCCTTTTCCCTCCCTTTCTGCATAACCTTGTCTATAAGCTTCAGAAGGGTTGAGCCGGACTCCCTCCCATCAATCGTTCTCAAAAATATGGAGACCAGAGATATCTTCCCAGATTTGTAGGCTATCCTCTCAGCCAATACTCTAGCTATTACCGCGTTTCGATCGCCGAAGAGGATTGAGGAAAGCGCTGGGCCTATCATCCCCCCTCTAGGAGGGATTGATATGGCGAGCGTTCCAAGACGATCTCCCCCTTCACTTAAGAATATTATGTAGGCGTTCTCGAACTCTACTAGGATGGCTGATAGGCGCCGTTCACCCTCCAGCATCTCTTCCCGGGCAACTCTTGCTTGGAGCATTAACGTCGACTCCAAAACTAACAATATGTTGGGGAGTATTTATAATTCTTGAGTGACTGATGCTTTTAAATGATTGTTCCGCCACTCAAGTCTAATAATTGATTATTAAAGAAGCTATAAACTTTATTGAGTTTATGAGGTCTACTATTCTGATGTTCTCGTTTGGCGCGTGGATATTTGATCCTGGATAACCAACTCCGCCGCATGAGAGGACAGGTATTCCCATCCAGTTCCTTATCGTATATATGGGGCTCGTTCCGGCTGATGTGGGCTTGATAACAGGTTTCCTTCCATATGTCTCCTCCAGTATGTTGACTACCCTTCTTACGAATGGATCTTTAGGCGGGGTCTTAGCTGCTTCATATCCTCCGTAACTTTTGATTTCTATGTCGCTGAATCCCTCCTCTTTGAGGTGTCTTTTAAGCTTGTTTATGAGGTCTTCAGGTTTCTGCGCCTCGACAAGTCTAAAGTCCACTTTAACCATGGCCTCTGATGGGAGAACAGTCTTCGATCCTAAACCCTTATATCCAGCGTCAAAGCCGCATATGTTACATGTAGGTGAGAAATAGAGTGCCTTCCGGCTTTCAATCCCCCTCAACCCTAACAGATACTCCTTCAATCCAAGTTCCCTCTTCTCCTCTTCCTCTTCGAAGGGCGCTTCTTCGATGAGCCGTATCTCATCATCTGATGGAGGTACAACGTCATCGTACCATCCTGGCACCCTAATCTTCTCGTCCGGACCTTTAATGGATGATAATGCCCAGACTAAACGCCAAGCTGGATTCGGAACTATAGGGGCCATGGATGAGTGGACGTCTCTTTTAGCCCCCCTTGCCTTAAGCTCTACATATAATATTCCTTTAGCGCCAAGCGTTACTATAGGTCTATTCCTCTCGTCTACTCCATCCCCCTCCCATAAATATCCATCAGCCCATAAGATATCCATATGCTCCTTTACAAAGACTGGTAGGTTTGGACTTCCAATCTCCTCCTCCCCTTCAACTATAAACTTTAAATTTATTGGAGGTTTACCGAGAATCTTCGTTACTGCCTTCACAGCCTCTATGCGGGAGATTATGTTACCCTTATTATCTGAAACTCCACGTGCGAATATCCTCCCCTCCCTAACTTCAGGTTTAAAGGGTGGCGACTCCCATAGATCAAGAGGCTCTGGAGGTTGAACATCATAATGATTATAGAATCCTATACACCTCTCCGTCCCGCCGCCTCTAAGCTCCCCATATATAACTGGATTGCCGTTCCTCACAGGTATGACTTGAACGTTTATTCCAGCATCCTCCATGATATCGGCTAGAGTTCTAACGCACTCATCTATCCCAGTATTCTGCGCTGAGACGCTTGGCACTCCACATATGCTCCTCAAATCTTCAATATACTCTTCAACATTCGATTCGATATATCTCATCAACCTCCCAATCATACCCATCACCAAGAATAAATATCGCTTTTCCCCCTCATCTAGATGATCCTCTTAACATCTCCTTCCTCATCGGTTTCCTCCTCAATGGAGTACCACACACCTCACATATCCTAAACTGATAGTTGGATGGATACTTCCGGTGGCATGCTGGACAATATAATAGCCAGCTGAGGAAGAATCTTATGCCGAATGTCATTAGAGGTGTAAACTCAACACCCATCCTTCTAGCCACATTCTGGATTGAGTAATCATCTGTGACTATTAACGGTTCAAACTCTTCCTCCCTTAATTGTATGGCTAAGGCTAGAATCTGCATATCCGCCTTAGACAGGAAGAGTATATCCCCCACCTCCCTTGAGAGCTCCTTAACCATCTCCAAGAATCTCGGCTTCGGCTCCACAATCTTCAACTTGTTCTGTCTTATAGCCTCCTCCATCCTGAGCTTAGGCATTGACCTATCAGTTAATTCCTCTCTTACCAATGGAACAGAGTACTCGTCAACCTCAACGGTTAGAGGATCAAAACCTGATATGAACGCTGAAGCATCCAATATCATAACTCTCTTCTTACCCATCCCTGAATCCTTCCTCCCTAGAAAAGAGCAGTCTCGCCTTTAAACGGTCATAGAATGAAGCGTGAAACCTCACAAACGTCGATTTATACTCTGAACTCCTTATCTCAAGCCCTGGAGAATCCCTGCTCAGCACGGTCTGATACTGTCCATCTATAACTACGGTTGCCTTCTCAGGTCTGATAAGCTTAACCATTAAGGTTGAGTCAGCCGGAAAAACTAACGGCCTAAGGAACGTTAATGGACAGACAGGTGTTACAACAAAGGCGTCAAGATCCGGGTCGAGGATTGGACCGCCACTTGAAAGGGAGTATCCTGTAGATCCAGTCTGAGACGCCACTATTATTCCGTCTGCTCTACAATCAGTCACAGTCATATCATCCTTCCGTATCCTCAGATAGATCAGCTTAGCTAGGGAACGGGATGTTATGAAAACTTCGTTTAACGCGTCTGGAAGTCTCCTTCCACCGATGAACGAGGCTATCTTGCTGTACCGTTCAAGCCTATATTCCCCATTAAGGTAGGAATCTATTGCTTTAAGCGCTTCTCCCGGTGAAACCTCGGTTAAGAAACCTCTTACGCCCATATCAATCGCTAATATGGGCGGTTCAGGCTTAGGTATGTTGAGGCATGTCCTCAGGATAGTGCCGTCGCCGCCTATAGTAATTATAAGATTTGTCTTCATCTCGCTGAGTGGTCTTGCGAGATCTCTACGATTAATATGAGCAGCCAACCTAGGCTCCAGAAACACCTCTAACCCTTCATCCTCTAAACGTTTAATTATTCTCTCTACAAGCTTTAACGCCTCTCTTTTATCCGTCCTAGAGACTAGACCTACAG
>WAQA01000168.1 GCA_015520475.1 Candidatus Bathyarchaeota archaeon
ACATAGAAGTCGGTGAGCTCCAACAGATAGAACCTGAAATACTGAAGTTTGCACTCTCACAATTTAAAGACTCAAGGTTTGAGAAGGCAAAGTTTATAATAGAAACTGTCAAGGCGAAGCTGAGATGTAGAGTGTGCGATCACATATGGATGCTTGACAGGGAACATCTCGATAAGGAGAAGGCTGAAGCCATCCACTTCATTCCAGAGGTTATACATGCCTTCATTAGATGTCCAGACTGCGGCAGCTCAGACTTCGAGGTTATGGAAGGAAGAGGAGTGATGCTTGGAGAGGTAAGGGGAGTAAAATAGTTTGGTCGACCCTAGAATCTCAGTGATAAATGATAGATTGAAGAGGATAAACAGCATAATCGCCGTCTCAAGCGGTAAAGGAGGCGTTGGAAAAAGCCTTATCGCGTCAACCCTCTCCCTCATACTGGCAAGGAGAGGATTTAAAGTTGGACTCTTCGACATAGACTTTACAAGTCCATCAACACATCTAATACTGAACGTGAGAGATATACAGCCGAGAGAGGAGAACGGCATAATCCCGCCGGAGATACATGGAATAAGATATATGTCTATAATCTATTATTCAGGGGATCATCCATTACCTTTGAGGGGCACTGAAATATCAGATGTCCTGGTGGAGATGCTTGCTATAACAAGATGGGGAGACCTAGACTTTTTATTGATTGATATGCCTCCAGGAATCAGCGATGCAACATTGGACATTATGAAACTCATTAGAAGAATCAAGTTCTTGATAGTGGCGACGCCATCCCAGCTGGCTTTGGAGACCGTGAGGAGACTGATAAGCATCCTCTTAGAATCGAGGATTCCGGTGATAGGGGTCATCGAGAACATGAAGACTGGAAGGTCAGATTTAATAAGAGAGTACACTCTAAAGAGCGGGATAAGGTTCTGGGGAGAGATAGACTTCGATAGGAAGATAGAAGATGCCATAGGCAGAATAGGCAGGTTAGTGGATACAGCCTTCTATAGGCAACTTGAAGAATTAACATTGAAGAATCTGCAGCCATACTGAACCATACTCAGAATTATAAGGATAAGGCTATCTATTCACAGTAGGGCCACGCCTTCACCTTCAACTCTTTCTTTGGAGGAAACTTCACCTTCAATGCCTCCTCCTTAGTCGCCAACTCAGCAGGATCAACCCAACGTCTCCTCTTTAACTCTTCCTCTGACGGAATATCCTCAAACCTTCTAAGCCATCTCCTCTGATAATAGAGCATTAGATCCATCATGTCCTCTATAGCGTCTGGATCTTCAATGAAGCTACACATTGGATCATTCAGTAAGGCTTTAAGCAGAATATCTCTATCACCCTTCAAAGCCGCATCTACGATGAGCCTTTGGTTCTGAGCGTGAACCCTAACGATATCCGCTATCCCATTTGGAAGAGAACCTACATGGACACCTCTAATTCTTCCATCATCAAAGAATCCTGGAACCTCAACTATGCAGTCACTTGGAAGATTCGGTATTAAACCTTCATTTGGAATATTAACGACGTAACGGTTCCTGAGATTAAATTTCCAGTCTATCGTCATATCCATCGCTTTCTCCCCGCCCATGTCAGGTTCAGGAAGCCTCTCCATGTACCATTCCCTAGACATAATAGCGAATCGCAGAACAGTGAATTTATGGCTTACATCAAGCATCTCCACGTCACGGATAACATTTATTCCAAATGGAGACATCAGATAATTAAAGTAATTATAGTATTTGGGTATGAACTCGGCTATGTGCCTACTTCCAGGATACGGGAATAAGCCATATTTCCCAAGCAGATAAAAGTTGAATCCTCTCCCAAGAAAACTGTTCTTTACACATTCCTCCCTCTTCTCACGAAGGAGAGGATATATATCTTCATCCTCATACTTACAGGTTATCAGCCATCCTAGATGATTTATTCCACCGTAGGTGACGTCGAGATCCTCCCATCGATCTATCCTGTATCCATTTAGCTGCATCAACTTCTGGATCACCCTCATCCCGCCGAAGAGTTCATGGCAGAGACCTATACTCTCCAGGTTAGATGCAACAGTTCTCGCAGCCAGAATCAAAGTTGACATTGGATTTGTATAGTTTAGGAGGACTGCTCCCGGAGATCCCTCATACAAATCCTTAACTATCTCAGCAACTACGGGTATGCAGCGGAGACCACGGAATATCCCTCCTGGACCAACAGTATCCCCAGTATTCTGCGGTATCCCAAACTTTAAAGGTATGAATATGTCAGTCCACTCGCTCTCCTGCGCCCCAACCGAGATGGAGAGATATACGAAATCAGCGTTCTCAAACGCAACCCGCCTATCAGTAGTGCTCTCAACTTTAACGTCAACCTTCGCTTTCTTAGCCATGTTCTCCAATATCTTATGGGTCAACCTCAACAGTTCATCGTCTATATCCACCAGAACAACATCCATTGGATGCAGAGGCTTCGCAGCTATAATATTCCTAAAGAGGCCTATCGAGAAACGATGTGAACAGGCACCCACATATACCAGTTTAAACCGTTCAGCCAACCCTACACATCTCCCAAGGCACTAAGTAATAGAAGAAAATTTTAATAAAAATATCTGTTTAGAATCTGTGGGTGAGAGAGTTATGCTTGGAATATTCTTGATTGATGATAGACAACATGTCGTCGACATAAAGAGCTTTAATGATCTCTGGAAGGAAATATTGAAGTTTAAGAGTTTGAATCGAGACAGAGTTGAGAAGAGCCGGGATCTAATAGGATTACAGGATGAGAAGGAGAGGATGATCCTATTAGCCCTATACGACAGGGATCATTGGGCTCTCGAGATCCTAGAGAAGGACTGGAACACGGACTTTAAGAGGATAGATGTAGCAGGAGACTTCAATGTAAAAGAGATCATATTAGACGATAACAGACTAAAAGATGTTCTTAAAACATTTATGGAGAAAGGAGAATTGAAGATTAAGTAGGGGATGATAGAACCCTACAGATCTACTGGATGACAGGAACTTTTATAGGTTCATTCCAAGTACTTTCCTTGATTAATATGAATAACCTTGAAGTCTCAGGATCAGAAATAATAGTGAATATAGGGACGAGGAAGCAGCTGTTCTTCGACGATTACATCCTAGAGAGTAACCGTTGGATCACACCTTTACAGGCTGAAGTATCCAGGTGGATTCAACCTCCACCTAAAGATGGAGAGAACGGGGAGGGGGCAGGGAGGATTGAAGGGGACATTCCAGGCCATCTGATAA
>WAQA01000169.1 GCA_015520475.1 Candidatus Bathyarchaeota archaeon
ATCCAGCATCTTTATCTGTTTCCTTCTCTTCTATGCCGAGTACCTCTAGGAGTTTATTTATTATCTTCAGCACCCTTCTCTTGGTCTCTGAGTGGATGGTTCCCTTCTCCTCTATGAAGAGGTTTATCTTCTTGGTGAGTTCTATTATCGCTGAGGTTGCGAGTGGAGTGTTGAAGTCGTCGTCCATGGCCTCCTCGAATCTCCTCCTCGCCTCCTCAGCGGCCTCCAGCAGATGTTCATCATCCCTTGAAGGTTCAGGTTGTTCCTTCAGATCCCTGAGTCTCCTCACAGCATTCATTATCCTCTCCAGGATTCTACCTGACTGTTTTATGTTCTCTTCGTTGAGGTCGAGTGGGCTTCTGTAGTGGGCTGAGGCTAGGAAGAACCTTAATGTTAGGGGATCATACCTCTCCAGTGCTTCACGTACAGTTATATAGTTTCCAAGGGACTTTGACATCTTCCTCCCATCAACAGTTAACCATTCATTGTGCAGCCAGTACCTGGCGAATGGTTTACCGGTTGCAGCTTCGGATTGGGCTATCTCATTCTCGTGGTGTGGGAATATTAGGTCTTTCCCTCCCATGTGGATGTCGAATGTCTCCCCAAGATACTTCATGGCCATGGCTGAGCATTCGATGTGCCATCCAGGCCTTCCAGGCCCCCATGGACTGTGCCAGGCAGGCTCGTCACCCTTCCTCCTCTTCCATAGGGCGAAGTCAGCCGGGTTCCTCTTCTTCGGGTTGACCTCTATCCTTGCACCCATCCTTAACGCTTCAGCCCTATTCCCGCTTAGCTTCCCATAATCCTTGAATTTTGAGATGTCATAGTAGATTTCCCCGTTCACTTGGTAGGCGTATCCTTTATCGAGTAGCTTCTGGATCAAGTCTATTATCTCGCTTATATGTTGGGTTGCACGTGGATTCACGTCAGGCTTCTTGATGTTGAGTCTCCTTATATCCTCGAAGTATGCGTCGCTGTATATCTCGCCTAGCTGCTGGAGGCTTATCCCCATCTCCCTTGATCTCCTGATTGATTTGTCATCTACATCTGTTATGTTGCTTACGAGCTTCACCCTGTAACCCTTATATTCCAGGTATCTTCTGACGACGTCTGCGACGACGAAGGCCCTTGCATTCCCTATATGTATGTAATCGTAGACTGTTGGTCCGCAGACGTATATGTGAACGGTTCCCTCCCTTAATGGGATGAAGGGCTCCTTCCTCCTCCCGAGAGTGTTGAGGATCTTAAGCGTCAACGTTCACCCCTCACAGATTAAATGGGAGGTTAAACCTTTATAATGTTGTATCCGCATGCCTTCCTCAGCCTGTTCATAACGGCCAATCCTAAACCCTTCTCAGGCATCCCCTCAGCTATGATCACGTCGACATCTTCCCTGTCGAACTCTCTTAGGAGATTGAAGATTCTCCTAGCCGCTGTTTCAGGTTGCCTCCTGCTTCCAAGGGACTTTATTATAGCCCGGCTGTACGCGTCCAGGTTCTCATCGAAGGTTAAGACCCCTACACGTTTACCCTGCACAACATACTCATCAATCAACTCTCTAATCTTCTTAATGACTGATCCATCCTCTCCCTCAACGAGGACCATCTCAGCCCTGGGAGCGTAATGCCTATACTTCATTCCAGGGGAGAGGGGCTTCTCAGGCTCCATCAGCCCCCTCGAGAGTATGCTTGGGTGGATGTTAACTCTTCCAAGGACTGCTCTCAGATCCTCAACTGGAACCCCTCCAGGCCTCAGAACCGTCGGGGTCTTCCCGGTCATGTCGATGACTGTTGATTCAACCCCTACAGGGGTTGATCCAGCTGCAAGTATAACATCTATCCTCCCAGCGAGATCCTCTATCACATGCCTATCGGATGTTGGACTAGGCCTCCCAGCAAGGTTTGCGCTTGGAGCGGCTATAGGGGTTCCTGACTCCCTGATCAAGGCGAGGGCAACCCTATGCCTAGGCATCCTCACAGCCACGGTATCCAATCCTCCAGTCGTCACCCTTGGAACGATATCTGAGGCCTTCAGGATAACGGTTAATGGACCTGGCCAGAACCTCTCAGCCAGAATATCCAGTCTCCTCGGAATGTTTGAGGCTAGGAGATTGACGTCCCTGAACCTGCATATATGGACTATTATTGGATTGTCTAGGGGGCGGTTCTTAGCCTTGAATATCTTCATGACAGCTTCAGGGTTTAGGGCGTCAGAGCCTAAACCGTAAACGGTCTCTGTTGGGAAGGCTACTGTACCTCCCCTCCTAATAACATCAGCAGCCACCCTTATCAGATCAGCATCTGGACTGGAAGGGTCAACCCGCAGTATCTTTGTTCCCTTAACCTCTGAGTATCTGCTTGATCCCCCATACATCCCCTTAGATCGGCACCATCCTTAACGGTCATGAAGCTGCAGAGTCCAGAATCACCACAGAACACTTAACAGCCAACTAACTTAAGGCTTTCTGAGGCTGTTCCATCAATCCAGAATCGTCAGTGTTGCGGATCCGACGCGGCGGTCTATCCAGCGTCTAGGCAGGGTCTCCTTCAGCTGGTTTAGGCTGGCTTCCCCATTGAACTGTTTATTTCATCCCTGAGTCTCCTCGCAGCCTCCCCTGGATTCTCGGATAGGATTATTGATCTCCCAACGATCAGATATTTCGCGCCTGATCTTGCTGCGGCTGCAGCCCTCCCACCCTGAACCCCAACTCCTGGAGAGTATATTGGAACGGAGTCTCCGAGGATCCTCCTAACCTCCAATATCTTGTCTGGGT
>WAQA01000170.1 GCA_015520475.1 Candidatus Bathyarchaeota archaeon
CAAGAGATACATCTCAAAACAATATTTAAGAGTATCTCGTGTCTCCCCTTACCCTTCACGGGCAGTATTTTCCTCGAAAAGGGCAAGATAAAAATTTTTCTTAGATACGTACTTCTTATACGTTTTTATTTCAATTTTCTATATGCTTCAGCCGTTTTATTCCCTCTCCTTTATACAGGGGTTTTGAAGATTATGTATATTCTGGGCTTTTTAGATTATCTAATGTTACATGAACTGGGAGAAATATTTAATAGAGAGTTTGTAACCGTTTAGGAGATTAACGGTAATAGGTTATGTGATCCGAGGTGGAGAAGGTTGGGGGAGGAGGATGATAAAAGTGATATTCCAGATGAAGTAGCCGTTCTATTACGTCGGATTGTAGATGATGAGATAATATACTCTGCTGTAAGCGATATAGATGAGGATGGAAAATTCGGTGAGAGATGGCTCATTATAACGAAGAGTAAGATCTTAACAGTTAATCCGTCGACCAAGAAGGTCAGGTATCTTCCGTTAAGCAGCGTTGTTTCAGCTCAGGTTAAGGATTACGTTGGAAATGCTGAGTTGGTTGTTGAGACCGGTGATGGAGTGAGGGGGATAATACGTTTCTCCAGGGCATGTCTAGAAGACTTCTACAACGCTGCAAGGGTTATAGATAAGATTGTGAAGGGCGAGATAAGCCTTGAAGATGTCAGCCTCTCTGATCTAACGGGAGCATTCAGGCGTGGGGGCAGGGTAAAGAAGAGTCGAACGTTTAAGTGGCTCATGGGCTACTTGAAACCTCACATACACTACACAATTCTCGCTTTGATATTATCACTGATCATTACAGGATTAAATCTTGCACCTCCATATCTAATGAAGATATTGGTTGATGATGTCTTTGTTGGAGGGAACATAGGCCGTTTACCGTTCATCGTCGGAGTCTTGCTTCTTACGTATGCGGCGAACGCTGTTCTAGGCGCAGCACAGAATTATACTCTTACATATCTAGGTCAGAAGGTCATATACAGTATGAGGGTTAAAGTATATGAGCATCTCCAAAGGTTATCTTTGGGCTTCTATGATAAGATGAGTTCTGGACGTATAATGTCCAGGGTTATGGATGATATAGGTAGGGTTCAATGGTTCCTCACTTGGGGGACGCAGACCATGCTTATAAGCGTGCTGCAGGTCCTGGGTATTGGAATAATAATATTTACGATGAATCCTTATCTTGCGCTCTTCGCGTTGGTTCCTGTACCATTCATAATAGTTGGTATACCATTATTCCGTAGAAAATCGCATAAGATATATCATAAGGCATGGCGTAGATGGGCTGATGTCAGCTCATTACTATGGGATACCATTCCTGGAGTTGTGATAGTAAAGACCTTTACCAGAGAAAGGTTTGAAGTGAAACGTTTAGTTGATAAGATGAAGGATCTTGTTAAGGCAAACCTTAAAGTTACAAAGCTCCGTCTCCAGTTCTTCCCGCTTCTCGGCTTTGCAATGTCAACTGGAACGGTTATAGTATGGTGGATTGGAGGGCAAGAAGTAGTATCTGGAACGTTAACTGTTGGTTCACTAATAGCCTTCGTCAATTACATGTGGATGTTCTATGGTCCGATACAGACCATGAGCAATATCTTCGAGCCTCTCCAGCAGGCGGTAACGTCAAGTGAACGTGTCCTAGAGATCATGCAGGTTGAACCGGACATAAAAGATTCACGGGAATCCTTAGAATTCAACTTTAAAGGAGAAATTACATTTAAGGATGTAAGCTTCGGATATAATCCATACATTCCTGTTGTAAGCAAGATAAACCTTGAGATTAAGCCTGGGGAGAAGGTTGGAATAGTCGGTCCAAGCGGATCCGGCAAGACAACATTAACGAAGCTTCTGCTCCGTTTCTATGATCCGACCGAAGGAAAAATCTTCATTGACGGCGTTGATATTAGAAGGATAAAGCTGCGCTGTTTAAGGTCCCAGATAGGCCTGGTTCTACAGGAGCCACTACTATTCTATGGATCAATAGCCTATAATATTGCATATGGAAAATTGGATGCTAAGCCTGAGGAGATACTTGCAGCTGCGAAGGCCGCTAATGTCCATGAATTCGCTATGAAACAGCCGCTTGCCTATGACACGAACGTTGGTGATAGGGGATGGCGGCTTTCAGGTGGTGAGAGGCAACGTGTAGCGATCGCCAGGGCAATATTAACAGAACCTAAAATATTAATCTTGGATGAGGCTACCTCATCGGTTGACACCTTAACTGAGAAGCAGATACAGGAAGCTATGGACAACCTTACCGAAGGAAGAACCACAATAATAATTGCGCATAGACTCTCTACATTACAGAAGGCCGATAAGATAGTTGTTCTCAATAAGGGTAGAATAGTTGAGGTTGGCTCCCATGAGGAGCTTATGGCGAGAGGCGGACTGTACAGTCAACTTTACAAGGCTCAATTCTTCAGGGAAGGGATGATAGCGCCTATCATACGGAGGTAGTATACCATGCCACTCAAAGATTTCCTTAAAAGACTTAACATACTCGACCCAAACAATGTAAGAATCATATATGATGGGAGGAGCGACTCGTTAAAGTTGATAACTGCTGACTCCCTATTCGCCAATATAATCCCATTAAAGCCTTTTCCAATAACATATCCAAACTTCATAATCTTCAGGGATGTTCATAGGAACGTTGATGTTGGAGTACTAAGGGACTATGAAGAGCTGGATCCAGATTCAAAGAGGAACCTACAGATACTCCTAAACAAAATGTACTTCATCCCGAAGATACTTAAGATCATGAAGATAGAGACAAGTGGAGACGAGTTCATATGGGAGATAATTACTGATAGGGGATTTAGAAGGTTCCGTACGAGAGGGCGGATGAGCATAATCCAGATGGGTGAAAGAGTTATAATAACTGATACGAAGGATAACGTGTATGAGATCGAGAATATATGGAAGATGGATGAGAAGAGTAGAAGGGAGATGGAGTCAACCCTATAAAGATTCCATCTAAGCAAAATTTATCTTCTAACCCTATTAGAAACGTACATGTTAAAGATTAATATTTATGCAGTCGTTTTTGATATGTACCCGTCAACTTAGCGTTGTAAATCTGACAATTACCCGCCCCCTCCCCTCTTAGGATTACCCATTAATTTTTGAAAAGACTTAAATAGATGTGGATCCTCCTTACCCTAAAAATGATGGGGAGGAAAAACTGACCATAATTTTGGAGGTTTCCATATGAACCGAAGTGTTTACTGGATCTACCGCGTCAGATCTAAGGACCTCTCTGAGAAGGGCATTAGAGAAGCCATGAAAGACGCTGTGAAGAGAGGCGCAGACATTATAAGCATCGCCTCGTATAGAGTGAAATATGACTTCGGAGGAGCTCCTGAAGAGGAGTTCGCTCTCTTCAATCCGAGCAGTATACTGCCGATACATGAAGAAGCTAAAGATGTGGATCTCCTCAAGTTGCAGGTTGACATCGCCCATGAAGAGGGATTAAAGACTCAGACGTACATTAACGCTCATTGGTATGGAGTGAAATATTACAATGAGCATAAAGATTATGTTCAGATTAAAAGTGATGGAAGCCCGGTAGACAATCTATATGGTCATGGATACTCTATGTGTGTGAACACTGGCTATCGAGATAGAATGTTTAAGATAATAACTGATGTAGCGGCTAGAGGCGTCGACATAGTATTCCTTGATGGACCCGCCTATTATCCCGGCGCATGTTACTGTGATGCTTGCAGGAGAAAATTCTATGAGTTATATGGCATGGATATGCCGACTGAGGAGGACTGGAAGAATCCGGCGTGGAGAAGATTCGTCCAGTTCAGATACAGATCCATAAGAGACTTCCTTGTTGATGCCCAGAAGGCGATAAGAGAGGCTGGATATAAATCGATGCTGTACAGTAACACGAGTGGGCAGACATGGCCTGTATGGCAGTTCGCCTTAAGCATGGAGGATCTATGGGAAGGAGAGAGTATACTAGCTGCTGAGTCCTACCAGTATTATAGAAGCACTCTGGGGATACCGGTATGGCTCTACGGATGGACAGCCAAATATGGAAATTCGGTGAAGCAGGGTAAACTCTTCCGCCTCGCCCTAAGCAGAGCACATGAACCCTGGATCTTCTATAATATTCCTCGAGCCGAACGTAGAATATCAGTCTTCCAGGGAATAGCGAATGGTGCAAACCTACTTGAATATAACAAGGAATCTACAGATCTAATCATGTTGACTAAGAAATGGAGGAGATACCTTACTGATCTGATATCTGCCGCTAAGGTGGCTATGGTATGGTCCAGAAAAACAGCGGATTACATGTATGATGAGCCCGGAGCAATGCTCGGCGAAGTATCCTTTGAAGCTCAAGCCGTCCAGGTGCAGGCTGCTAAACCACCATCCAATATAAAGGCTGAAACTATAGAACGGTATGTCCATGAGGTTAGAGGCTTCTATGAGATGCTTATCCGCCTCCATGTGCCCTTCGATCTGCTAGGCGGAGTAAACATCACAAAAGAGAATCTAAGTAAATATGATGTTCTGATACTGCCTTCTACATCGAGCCTAAGCGAGGAACAGGCATCAGCGATAAGAGAGTTTGTAAAGGCTGGAGGCGGCTTAATAGCAAGTTATAAAGTTGGCGTACAGAATGAACTTGGAGATCCATACAATGACACAATCTTATCTGATGTACTTAATGTAAGATACACAGGTAAGATTATGGGGCCCCTGCCATGGGACTATCTGAGGATAAAGAAGGAGCATACGGTTATGGATGGGCTGCCTATCCATGCTGAAGAGAGCGGCACGCTACCATCTCCCGAATATAACCTTAAAGTTGAACCATCAGACGAGGCTGAAGTATTGGCTGTCCAGATTAAACATATTGCCTCCCGTTATGCCAAACCTTCCGAGGAAGGACCGCCAGCTATTATCGCATCTAAGTATGGAGATGGAAGAATTCTGTATTTCTCAGGAACCTTTGGCGGTCAATACTGGAGCCACGGCTTCCTAGACTACCTGAAACTGATGGAGAACGCCGTTAAATGGGTGAATCCGAACAGTCCAGTAATAGAAACAGACGCGCCTGAAACGATTGAGGTGACGATGCATAAGGGTGAGTCATGGAGCCTAATCTTCCTAGCGAACTATAACTTCGCTGTTAGAAGACCATTCAATGAGATATATCCAGCGTCGAATGTTAAACTTAAAGTTAGAGTAGAATCTACACCCTCAAAGGTCATGTCACTCATATCAGAGAAGCCTCTCAAATTCAAAGAAGCGGATGACGGTATAGAGATATATCTGCCGAGTATAGGCGAGTTTGAAATAGTATTATTAGAGGATTAACGTTCCCTAAATTTTTACCCCCTCCTTTTTCTGTCAATTTACATCCAAAAAGGATTCTCCACCAATATTTCATCGTTTACTCAGTTAATCTGCCTCATTTAAATGTCAGATTACAACGGTTCAGACGGATACGAGTAAATTATTTAAGTCTCTTCCTTTTATCTATATAGAAGGTTGAGACCAGTGTGGAAGGAGTTATCTGTTAGGAGATCTCCTCACGGCTCCATAGCCGTTAACCTCGCCGTCGCAGCCATAATATTAATGCTCCTTATGGATCCCATATTATCCTATGCTTCCTCAACCAGTCCCGTAAGCTCTGGGAGTATAGATGCTTCTGCAGCTACGCCTCCACCAACTGATCAAGTATATGATCTGGAGAGGATAAAGTCTCATATAAAGTACTTCTCCAGTTTAGGATCCAGAATTACAGGTTATCCGGGTATGTTCAAGGCTGCTGACTATATAGCCGAGAAATTTAAGGAGTATGGTCTCCAGCCCCCTCCAAAACTCAACAATAACACTGAGGGATACTTCCACAAATATAAGGTTGTAGTCCCGCTTGATCAGGGAGCAACAATAAACGTGGAAGGGTACGGCACTATAAAAGCCTATAATATGTGGCCTAACTTTATAGTTGTAGCTCCATTCAATGGAAGAGTTAGGCTAGTATATTGTGGATATGGATCCAGAGATGAGATAAGGGCTGCCATCAGAAACTTGAATGTTAAACCTGAAGAGGCCTTCGCCGTCTTAGAGTTCAACAGCGGAGACAGCTGGATGAAACTGTTAAAGCTAGGTTTTAAAGGAGTAATATTCCTACAGCCTGAAACAACAACAAACATAGAGTCAAAAAGCAAGTTCATATTGGCTCCTCTGAAGTTCCCGAGGTTATATGTTAAAGGAGAAGAAGCCTCAGTATTAAGGAAGCTTTCACAGAAGGCTCCATGGGCAAATATAACATCAGAGATAAGGATGGATGAGGTAACTGGAATAAACGTAATAGGCGTTGTAGAAGGAACAAAATATAAAGATAGAGTAATAGCTGTGATGACGTACTATGACGATTGGAGCCCTGTACCAGCGATAGCTCCTGGAGCGGAAGAGGCAATAAACCCATCTGTCCTTCTGGAGCTAGCTCGCTACTATTCCGAGCATAAACCGGAATATACCATGTGGTTCATAGCCCTCTCAGGACATTATCAGGCATTGGCTGGATCAAGAGAGCTAGCGTGGACACTATATAAGTTCAGTCAAACAGACGACTGGAAGAAGCTGTTTGGAGATAAAGATAAGGAGAAGAGTAAAGGATTCGATGTAGTGATAGGAATAGATATAGCGTCAGACTCAAACAAGTTTGCATTGCATGTTGCCAGCTGGATGTATGAGGCAACCCGATACCTTGGACATGATGAACCATACGATGTTAGGTACCAGCCTATTGTGAGTGTGATAAAGAAGCAGTTTGGAACCGGCTGGTTTAAGAAGAAGTATCCTGGATATCTGGGCTTCTTTGTAGGAGATCCAAATCCAGAGTCAGGCGTCGTTATCAACAGGCAAAACTGGTACATGTTCACGCCTACCACATATTATCTAGACACTGAAATATTCAACATTGCCGGTTTGATAGCCTTCACACTTAGAACCACCGGAGGATCATCTAGAAGACTAAACTGGGGAGTACCGATAAATACGATGGATAAAATAAACTATGAGAATGCGCTAACGCAGGCAAAAGCTGCTTTTGACATTATAGACGTAGTTAAATACTCATTCAACAGGATAAACTGGAATCATTGGGGTATACAGCAGTTCTCCGACGGATACGGTATGAGGCATGGGGGGACAAACTGGGGCGGCGGAATCAACATGATATCAGGTAACATATACACTTACAACGCTTCAACGGGTAGCTATAGTCCTCTAAGAGGTAAAAACGCCTTTGTTAGAGTTGTAAGATACGGGGTACTTCAAGGTAGACTCTACGATCCATTCGCGCAGATAATAGTGAAGGCCGACAAAAACGGTCATTTCGAAGTTAAAGGGTTAGCAAACTATCTGACTAGCAACATCGATGTAGAATCGATTTACTGGGTTGACGCTTGGGTTCTAGATGCGAAGACCGGTAATATTGTCTATGCTCCTGACTACAAGAGATTCGCTACTCCATTCACTATACAGATGAGAAATGAAGTTGAAGATTTCCCAGCAGTCGTCTTTGAATGTAGCTCCATAGTCCTGATGGATATCATTAGACCTGACAACCTCAAACCTCTAATGATATTGGATGAATATTATAATGATAAGGATCCAGTCACCGGCGAACCAACCTATACTGTTCCCGTATCCTTCAAAGTATATGACTTCAAGTATCATACTGAACTAAACTCTTACGGCTTCTTTGAGAATCCTGCGGCTGGAATATATGCAGTATTCATACCAATAAACAAGCCAGTTGAGATAATTTATTTGTTCGGCGACTCAATATCGGGGGTGCTTGTTAACGCCAGTAAGACGCATCCTCAAGGGGTAGGATACGAGCCTAAACCACATGAGATGTACATGATAAACTTGACACCCCTAGAGTTTGCAAGAGACCTCATGTACATAAGCAAGACAAGATTGGATATACTTATAAAATTCAAGCTTATCAGCCCTCACATAGAGCAGTCACTCTCAAAATTGAAGGATGAGATCGCCAATATAGATCTGATGCTAAGTAAGGGTAATGTTGAAAGAGTATATTCATCCTCCCTGATCGCTTGGAGAGAAGCTCTCAGCCTATACAAAACCGCGAAGAAGGACTTCAGCGACATAACCTTGACCTTCGTTATACTCTATATGATACTGCTCCCCTTCGCCTTCATGCTTGAAAGACTTATTATAGGGGCTGAAGGGAAGAAGAGGATAATAGGTATACTGGGAATATTCATCGCCTTCTTCGCTTTAATCTCGACTTCACATCCAGCCTTCTATCT
The DNA here is from genome assembly GCA_015520475.1 of Candidatus Bathyarchaeota archaeon. GTDB lineage: Archaea > Thermoproteota > Bathyarchaeia > Bathyarchaeales > WAQA01 > WAQA01. Next base: position 8,349 of record WAQA01000170.1, read on the forward strand.
GCCAGTAACCGTGATAAATGTTCCAATAATAATAACTGGTCTATCGATACTGTCAGTCACTATACTGCTGTGCGCCGTCTTCTTCGGTTTCATCTCGGAACATCTGAAGGCCATCAGACTTTCGAAGTTAGGTGCGCATTATGCGATGGTGAACAGGTTCGATCAGTTCCTGCTCTCCCTCTCCGTTGGAATAGCTAATATGAGGAAACGGCGTATAAGAACCTTCCTAACGCTACTATCATTAACGCTGGTAGTTTATGCGTTGGTTTCACTTACATCTTTGACACCCACCATGGGTATACAGTTCAGTACAAGGACAGTGAATTACGTACCCTACAATGGCCTATTAGTAAAAGCGCCCGAGAATAACTTCATATCTCCAGAACAGATAAGTGTAGTACAGGGGATAGCGACAAAATATTATCCAAACGCAACGGTCTTCCCCAGAGTCTGGCTCTTACCGCCAACAACCGGTTTCCAGATAGGCGAGAATATAAGGCCGCAGGTTATGGCTGAACTTTCACTTCTAGCATTCAACAGTAAAGGTAACTACACACCTATAAGCGGAATACTAGGATTATCGAGCAAAGAGCGCTTACTAGCCAACGTTCTACCGCTGGTCTGGCCTAGAGACGATGCAAGAGTATGTATAATAACGAAGGAGATAGCCCAGAAATTAAATGTGAACATAGACAACTACATATACATATCCGGATATAAACTACGTGTAATAAACATAATAGACTCCAAGTTCCTGTCAGCAATAAAGGATCTGGACGGTATAGATGTTAGGCCACAATATAAGATGATAATTGATCCGCAGACGGGAGCTTACGTCTGGCGTTCAGTAGACAGCAAAGACATGATTATAATGCCATACAAGACGCTTATGAAGATAGGTGGAACGCTTCGAAGCGTAGGTGTGAGTATACCAGATCCAAACGATGCGAAGAAGGCTGCTAGAGCATTAGCATGGTCCTCTCTGGGAATCTTTGTCTATGTAGGCTTAACACCTACAAAGACCATTATGAGTTTCCTAGCTCCAGGACCCAGAGTGGTGGCCATGGGATTTGAGTTCCTCATAATACCGCTGGCAATAGGCGCCCTAACAATACTAGCGACAAGCCTCTCAAACATCTATGAAAGGACGAAGGAGATAGCGGTTTACAGCTCAGTAGGCCTATCCCCAACAAACGTCGTAAGTATATTCTTCACAGAGACAATAGTGAATGCTATAGTAAGTAGCGTTCTAGGATACAGTGCAGCTCTAGCCTTTGCGTCGATATCGTCAAAGCTAGGTTTACTGCCGCCTGAGTATCTGCCGAACTACTCCTCAGGATATGTAACGATAACCATCCTGATAACGATGCTATGTACAATAGCAGCATCGATATATCCGCTGCGTAAAGCAGCGAAGATAGTCACACCGAGCCTAGAGAGAAAATGGAAGATTCCAACGAAACCTAGAGAGGGCGAATGGTTCATACCATTCCCATTCATATTCACAGACACGAAGGAATTAGAGGCATCCCTTCTCTTCCTAAAAGAATACTTCGACCAATATGTTGAGATGCAGCCTACAGCGACATTCCATACGAGAGAGATAGACTTGACAGAGACGACAATGAAGATTGATCATACAGAGATGAAAACTAGAATACTTACTGGCCAGGTATCTATTGCACCATTCAGTGCAGGGGTAACGCAGCGGTTCACGCTGAAACCAACATATGAAGAGGACAGATGGAGAATAGACCTAATACTGAAGAAGACAGGTGGTCCGGTCTCAACATGGAAGAGCGCAAACTACAAATTCATAGATGAAGTGAGAAAGCAGCTCATAAGATGGAAGGGATTGAGACCGAGTAGAAAAGAAAAATACTATAAGATGATTGGAGGATGAGGATGGAATGGATACACGTGTTGGAAAGCTTCCAAGCGGGATAACATGGAGGTCCATGTTAGCCATAGTTCTTGGCGCAGCCGTGTTGATGCCCATATGGATCTATACAACTCTAGCATTACCCTTCTCGGTTGCTGCAAACATCATCATAATCTTCCTCTTCGAGGAGTTCTCAAGAATATTCGGTAAGCACCTGACAAAACAGGAGCTATCCGTAATGTATTACTTTGTTCTTACTGCTGGTGCTGAGGGTCCATTCCTTTCACTCATTTTCAACTCCTACCTTATCCGTCATCCATTAATGAAGGCGATTGGTGTAACACCTGAGATACCTAAATGGTACGCGCCTCCCCCCTCATCTCCATCTCACTATATGAGAACATTGTTAAGTTGGGATTGGCTACCTCCAATAATACTGTTGCTCATAAATATTGTTACTGGCTTAGCTGCGTCAGTAGCTCTTACATTCATATTTGCTCAGCACTTTGTTGAGGAGGAGAGCTTACCCTTCCCAGTAGCCGAGATACAGGCCTCCACTATACTATCCTTCGCTGAGATTGGAACTGAGAGAACCAGGACTAGAATATTTGCCTTAACAACAGCGGTAGGTTTCATATATGGTCTATTCGTCTATGGGTTACCGCTAATAAGCGAGTACATTCTAGGCTTCAGAATCTCCATAATACCGATACCATTCTTTGATTTGACTGATGCTATCCGAGATGTACTGCCTGGAGCCGCGCTTGGCATAGTGACTGATCTAGCTACAATAGCCTCTGGACTCGTCGTTCCATTCCAAGTAGTAGTTATAATGTTCATCACAAGTATAGTTGTTTGGGTCTTCGGGAACTCCTTTGCCTTCTCATTCCCACAGATATTCCCTGAATGGAACGCTGAGAAACTACTCATATCCCATCTAGACCTACAAAGACTCTATGTGAAAGCGATACAGTATAACTGGATATCGCTTGGTCTAGGTATAGGACTGGCTGTAGGAATAATACCAACTGTTATGAACTGGAGAATCCTAGCTAAAGTTATAAAGGCTATGGCGAGGCCTAAACGTAAAGGAGCGGTTAAAGGTCCCTACATGTCATTATGGACCTTCCTAGCCCTATACTTAGGAAGCACCCTATCGATGGTTGCAATAACCCATTATATCGTACCACAATACCCATTATGGATACTGCTGTTCTTAGGGGTCTTCTGGGTGTACTTTAGCAACCTTATAGCGGTTAGATCTGTCGGTGAAACCGGTTGGGCCTTTACCATTCCTTTTGTATTTGAAGGATTAACGCTTGCCAGTGGATATAGACGGGCGGATATCTGGTTTGTTCCTACTATAGCAAAGGGAGGTCTTGATGTGGCTGGAGCATACACCAGTGGCGGCGCCTCTTTCTCAAGTCCACCAATCTTTGTGAATGCTATGAGAACATTCAGGATTACAGAGACCGATCCAAATGATTTCTTCAAGGCCCTAATAATAACGTTGCCGTTGACGCTTGTATTCTCATTTATATATACGGAGTTCTTCTGGAGAATGGCTCCAGTTCCATCCTTCATGTATCCTGCAAGCACATATAGGTTCCCCATGCAAGTCATAAATCAAGCTCTGTGGATGTCGATAGTGAAGGGAAAAGAGATCCGTTTACCCTCTGGGGCTCCGTTAAGACTCTTCAAGCCAACCTTAATTTTGATAGGTTTCACAGTTCCACTAATAGCCCAAATAATAGCTAGAGTGTTAAAGAGGAATATATCCATCGCTGCCTTCGCTATGGGTGTTGGGATGATTGGAGGCCCCTCAGTGCCCATAGGCGTTATGATAGGCGCTCTAATTGGCCGTTACTTCATCAGAAGAAGATTTGGTGATGAATGGTACCAAAAATATAGAGGTACGATTCCAGCTGGTTTAGGAGTAGGTACAGCATTAGCTATAGCGATAGCTGTGTCTCTGATGATGATAGGTGCTGGAAGAATGGTACTGCCCTACTAAATCTCCCTTTTTATATCTTTTATTGATTCATAGGCGATCCCTTGGTTCTATTACTTTAAGGTTATTTCCTCCTTTATGTGGTTTATTGGTGTGTGGTGTTCTGGTTGTTTGTGGAGGTTGGATAGGGTTAGCCAGTTCTGGATGTGGTTTAGGCGGCAACTGCGCCTTCTGCAGGGGGAGTGGTCGTCGGAGGCTTCTGTTCTGTCCTTAACTATCTGTATGGCCCTCTCGATCAGGTTTCTGTATTCCTTGATTAGGAGCCTATGCTCCAGTCTCAGCCATCTGCATGCTTCTGGATACCATGATGCTCCATCGGTATAGACTGGGCGGCGTCCATACCTGCGTATAAGCATCTTCAGGAAGGCTTCAGCCGTTAGGCTGTTCCTTGTCCAGCTGAACCATAAGGTCAGAAAGCGGCGTTGATACGGCTCATAGGCTACCCAGACCCAACCAGCCTCACCCCTCACCTTAACCATCGTCTCATCGACGAGGAAGCATCTGACACGCCTAGCAAGGAATAGACGCTCCAACCTTGGAAGCTTCTGAACCCAACGCCACACCGAGACGTGGCTCCTCCTAATGAAGGCTTCTAAAGCCTTGGAGGCAGCCCTAAAACTCAAACCCTCAAAAACCAAATAAACACCATAAAACACAATACAGATGGGAGTCC
>WAQA01000171.1 GCA_015520475.1 Candidatus Bathyarchaeota archaeon
ACTCCGTCTTCTCAACCTCCAATGGACAGTCCAGAAGAGCTATCCTAGCCCCCTCAACACGCCTAGGCATACCAGGATGAACAACCTCTTTGCTGAGGACGATGCCATCGATAAGTTGGGTTTCAGTCATGGACTTTCCAGGTTTCTTCTCAACCATTATGTCGTCCAGGTCAACCCTATACTCATCCCCAACCTTCCTAGCAACCTTTAGTACGGCGTCAACCGCTATGCTTGATAGCTGCTCTTTATATTCCGACACTATCTTACTGGCCATTGAGGTCATAGCTACACTCCTCAGAAGCTCCCTGTCATTAGCGTCGACTGGGATTGATATCTCATCGATAACCTCTAATGCCTTCTCCGCAGCCTTCCTGTAACCATCAATTATTATTGTTGGGTGGATGTTCTTGTTGATTAGTTCTTCTGCCTTCCCTAGGAGTTCACCGGCAACCACGACGGAGGTTGTTGTTCCATCACCAACCTCATCATCCTGTGTCTTGGCAACCTCAACCATCATCTTAGCAGCTGGATGTTGAATATCCATCTCGTCAAGTATGGTTCGTCCATCACTGGTTATCGTAACATCTCCTGTGCTGTCAACAAGCATCTTATCCATTCCCTTAGGTCCAAGAGCGCTCTTTACAGCCTCAGCAACAATCTTCGCCGCCATTATATTTGTATGCTGCGCCTCTTTACCCCTCGAACGGCTTGAACCTTCCTTCAGAATTAATACCGGAACCTCTGATGTTCTTGACGAAATCATATGATCACAGCATCTCCAAATCCATGTTATGGCGGATATGAAAGAAAGCCGTAGAATATAAGCTTTTTCTTTTGGTTTACGGTTGGTTGCAGCTTATCATCTCATAATTGTTCCTTTTAGAGGAAACGTGTAATCCTCTGCTCCAGCACCTCTTTGGGTATGGCGCCGACAACCCTATCCTTAAGCGCACCATCCTTGAATATTAATAGTGTAGGTATACTCATTATGTCATATTGCATAGTTATTTTTGGGTTCTCATCCACATTCAATTTGCCGAATAGGATTCTTCCAGCATACTTCCTAGCTAACTCATCGATTATTGGAGAGATGTAACGGCACGGTGCACACCAAGGAGCCCAACAATCAATAACTACGAGACGGCTCCTCCGGATTACATCAGCGAATGTAGATTCTGTCACTGTTATAGGTTTCTCGATGGATTTAGAGTCCTCCCTCAGCATCCGCATCATAAGCTCCCTTAGCTTCTTCTTACGGAGCTTCTCGAGCTCCTCATCCAAAGCCAATATCTAACCCCTTAGAATAACTTTAGATTTGATCCTAATATCCATTCACCATCTTAATTATTTGATTTTAAGCCTCCACTAAACTATAAGAATCAGTTTTTATTACGTATATGATGGATAATGTTGTAGGGGGACTGGATCAGCCATCGGAGTTAACCTTAAAGATTTGGTTCCTAAGGTTAATATTGACCTTAAAGATTTGAGTGGACGGACAATAGCGATAGATGCATATAACGCATTATATCAGTTTCTCGCGATCATCAGGCAGCCTGACGGGACTCCACTAAAGGATCATGAGGGGAAGATAACCAGTCATCTGAGCGGGCTCTTCTATAGGACCTGTAACTTGCTGGAGTTAGGTATTAAACCCATCTATGTATTTGACGGTGTTCCACCGGCATTGAAGGAGGCGGAGATTAAGAGGAGGACTAGAATTAAGGATGAAGCATTAAGGAAGTATGAGGAGGCGTTAAGAGAAGGGAGGATTGAGGAGGCAAGGATGTATGCGCAGATGACCTCGAAGCTGAAGGATTATATGGCTGAAGACTCGAAACGCCTCTTAACGATGATGGGAGTGCCATGGGTTCAAGCTCCATCCGAAGGGGAAGCGCAGGCTGCGCATCTAGTGAAGAGGGGAGACGCTGACTTCTGCGCAAGCCAAGATTATGACAGCTTAATGTTTGGGGCTCCGAGACTACTTAGGAACGTAACTATTTCTGGGAGAAGGAAGCTTCCCCGTAAGAAGGTTTATGTGGAGGTTATACCGGAAGTCATCGAACTTGAGAAGGTTTTGAGGCAGTTAGATATCACATATGAGCAGCTCATAGATGTCGGGATACTTGTGGGAACAGATTTTAACCCTGAAGGAGTCAAGGGTGTTGGACCTAAAACTGCACTGAAGCTTATAAAGAAGTATGGGAGTCTAGAGGGCGCGCTCTCAGAATTGAAGGATGCATCCTTCCCCGTTGAACCGCAGAAGATTAGGGAGATATTCCTGCATCCAAAGGTTACAGATAATTATAATATAGTGTGGAGTGAGGCTGATGTGGACGGCGTAATCAGATTCCTCTGCGACGAGAAGGATTTCTCCAGGGAGAGAGTAAGCAAAGCCCTCGAGAAGGCAATTAAAGGATTTAAGAGGGAAAAGGCGAAGACAACCCTTGAGAGATGGTTCTAGAACCGTAGGGAACATTCTCTAGAGGGGACAATTCAGCAAGTTTTATATGATGTTTACATGTATCATCTCAATCATGAACATCAACATTGAAGAGTTAAATATAGATTTAGATAGGCTTAGAGAGTCTGTGGAGCTGGGATGCAGCTGGCTTATAGATATAGCACAGGTTAAAACGGACAGGCTTACAATAGAGAATGACACCTTTAATCATCAGCATAAACGCTGGCGCGGTGCGATTAGAGGAGAGTATAGGGTAGCAGAGGGAAAGTGGGACTTCTTCTGTCCAATCTGGCATACTGGACAGGCTGTTAAAGCATTGACGATGGCGTATAAGGTTTTAGGAGAGAAGCGTCTCCTCGAAGCCGCTAACTTAGGAGCTGAATTCATATTAAATGAGAGGGTTACGGATCCTGATGATCCAGACTACGGCTTGATCTTTGCCTTTGAGAGTATAGGGAACGGAGTTAACACATCAGCGATACTAGAATGTCTTGATGGACTTATACATCTCAGCGAGGTGACTGGGAAGGAAAAGTTATGGGAGGCCGTCATAGACGCATTGAACTGGGTTGCTGATAAGACATACATCGAAGGTGAAGGACTATTCCGCGACCTATACATTCCGGAGGAGAGAAAGTTCAAGTTTCCACATTGGAAGCCTAAGATGCAGACTCCTGGCAGACCCCTACTTGACGATGGAGTATTCTATAAGGGTTACCGGAAAACCGGAGAGAAGAGATTTCTCAGAATATTTCTTGAAGTAGCTGATAGACTATTGAGGGATGAGGAACCCCCTGGAAACTGGATTCGTTATCCGCCATGCAACTACGAAACAGGATCTATCCATCCTAGACATGCTTATTGGTGGGGTTATCCGATGATCATGGCATATGAAGAGACCGGAGAGAGGAAGTATCTTGAATGTGCAGTGAGAGCTGCGGACTGGTATGTTAAAGCCCAGAGGAGGGATGGAGGACTGTTTAGAGCAACCTTCTCAGACTTCAACACTTTAAGTTTCGGCCATGCAACATCGGGAATAGCATGCGCCACGATCCTATGGTGGGATCTCACACGTATCCTAGATGATAAACGCTACTTAGAGCCGATAAGGAAGGCAATGAACTTCTGTATGATGATGCAGATACGGAACCCTCAAGACCCAAATTTGAGGGGAGTTATATTAGAGAAGGTTCTTCCACCGGACGGTACAGATAGGTCGCCATATCACATCCGGGATCTAGGCACAATATTCTTCATTCAAGCAGCATCGAAGATATTGATGGATCTAGAATAGTATCCACTCTTTCATGAACTTCTCATCCCACCAGAATCTTAAGGCGCCAATAACCTCCCAAATTTCTTTGATCAACATTCTTCTCCGGAACCCGAGAATATATCCTCTCCAGACTATCCACACCATACGTTTATTAGAACACTTAATAGGGATTGCCGGGAGGGATCTTAGATACACATAAATAATTATTCCCACAACACAATCATAACATTCAACCATTGCTGGGTGTAGGAGATTGGCTAAAAGGAATCTTTCCCCATATGAAAGTGTATGGGCATGGATCCGATCCGAGAAACCTAAGCTTTCCTTTGACGGAGCCTCCTATGAGGACTTTGTTGGGTGGCGTGTAAAGTTTAAGGAGAGGCTGTTAGAGCTTTTAGGGAGATGGCCTAAGAAGGTTCCTCTTAATCCTGAGGTTGTCGAGTCTGTCGATTTAGGCGATTATGTTAGGGAGAAGGTGATCTATGATGTTGATGAATACTCCAGTGTCTCTGCTTATGTTCTTGTTCCTAAGGATGTTGGTTCTGGGAGGAGACCTGGAATACTTGCCGCTCACGGCCATGGAAGAGGTAAGGTTGATGTCTGCGGGGTTGTAAAGGATAAGGAGGAATACGACAGATTCATAAAGCCTCTAAACTATGACTATGCCGTCGGATTCGTTAAGAGGGGATACGTAGTCATCGCTCCAGACTGGAGAGGATTCGGAGAGAGATCAAGCCCAGAGGAGTGGGTTAGACCGCACCGTGATAAATGTAATGTAAACTATTTTGCTTACGGATATTTAGGATATCATCTGTTAACGCTTCAGATATGGGATGGGATGCGTACAATCGATTATCTCCAATCGAGGAGTGAGGTTGACGGGGATCGTATAGGCTGCGCTGGACTATCATTCGGCGGAACAATGACCATGTACCTCGCTGCACTCGACGATCGAGTTAAGGTCGCCTGTATAAGCGGTTACCTAAGCACTATAAGGGGGGATGCTATGGGGATGAGGGCGAAGGCAAATTTCTGCGGTGCGCAGTACATGCCAGGCCTATTGAGAATAGGGGATATACCGGACGTTGCAGGTCTGATAGCCCCTAAACCCCTCCTAATCGAGATGGGTGAGAGGGATACATGTTTTGTGATTGATGATGCGAAGAGGGCTTATGAGAAGTTGAAGAGGATCTATATGGCCGCCGGTGCACCTGAGAGGCTGGACTGCGACATTCATCCAGGGGGACATTCATGGAGCGGGGCAAAGGCGTATGACTGGTTTAAGAGGTGGCTTTAATTCCCCGACCCTCACAGACCATTCCATCCCATTAGAAATTTGATATCCACTAAGTTGTTGAGGGCGGATCAGAGGGCTATATCGTCATCTCCCATAAAAGTGGGATTCTGATAGTTGTTCCTTCAACATCTCCAACAAAACAGATAAATACTCTGATTAATCAGTTGATAGAAGCGTTCTTCCGAGAAGAGAAGAGGGGGATCAAAGGATAACTGACAGAGAAAAGAACTACGTTGAGTATAGGAGACGGCTCCTAGAAGAGCAGCGGATGATGCTTAAGGCGAGGATGGAGAAGATAAAGCATAAGGTTGCTGTTATCAGCGGTAAAGGCGGGGTTGGAAAGACAGTTGTAACTGTGAATTTAGCTGCTGTATTTGCTGAGAACGGATGGAACGTAGGGGTTTTGGATGCAGATATCCACGGACCCTGCATTCCAAGAATGCTGGGTATGAAGGGAAGTAGACTTCAGAGGGGACCACCAGGAATATTTCCTGCTTTAGGCCCTCTAGGAATGAAGATTGTCTCTGTCGATTTTCTATTGCCCAATCCAGAGATGCCTATTATATGGCGCGGCCCCTTAAAGATGGCTGCTATTAGACAGTTCCTTTCAGAGATTGTCTGGGGCGAACTTGACCTTCTACTTATAGATCTTCCTCCTGGCACAGGTGATGAAGCGTTAAGTGTTATGCAGCTCCTACCAGAGATGGACGGCGTCATCATAGTAACAATCCCTTCAAAGGTATCTCAAGACGTTGTTAAAAAGGCAGTTATATTCGCTAAGCGGTTGAATGTTCCAGTTATAGGTATAATAGAGAATATGAGCGGATTCATATGTCCAAGATGTGGTGCCAAAACAGAGATATTCAGATCCGGTGGTGGACGAGAGATCTCAAAGGACCTCAATGTGCCATTCCTTGGAGAGATACCGATCGACCCGGAGATATGCGGGGATTCGGATAGAGGCGTACCATTCATAATTCAACATGCAGACTCACCTACGGCGAAGGAGATAAAGAGGATATCTGAGAAGATAGAAGAGTTCCTAGTAGAGAATAAGGGAAAAGTTATCGGTGAGAAATAGATTGGATTGGTGAGATTCACACCTCATCTCTGAAGCGGCGAATTTGAAGTATGTCTCAGCCGGCTGTGAATATGTTGTTTTTTGATTCCATCCTAAAGCATATATTAGGATGATGGAGAAGTTCAGTAGGAGGTTATCCCCATCATTCTCTTAGAGATCACTTCAGTCCTTCCATGTCTTGACGTATAGAACTTCTCGTGAACTACCTTCCTATCGGAGGGGCTTTCTACTTCAGCGATAAGGCTTCAATTACATAAAGTTTATAGCGGTCGGAAACTAGAAAGAGAAGGGAGAGGCCCGATTAGAAGATTTCTTATACCATGCGGTGAGTGAACTGAGATGTGCACTCTCATACTCCTATACAAGTTTGTAGAAGGTTTTCCGGTGGTGGCTATGCATAATAGATATGCTCCTCTAAAGTCGGTGGAGGAGCCGCCTAGATTATTGGATGGACCATTAAAGGTTTACTGCCCACTTGAATCATCCTCCAATGGTACATGGATAGGATTTAATGAGGCTGGACTCTTCGCGGCCGTTACGGATCAGCATACCGATAATAGATATAGGCCATATAGGAGCAGAGGCCTCCTAATGCTTGATATTCTGAAGACATTTTCAGAGGCTGATGAGGGACTTGAACATCTTAAGAGAGAGCTGATTAAAGGTTATAGAAGAAGCAATTTCATATTGGCTGATTCGGAACATGCCTACCATATACTTCACGATGAGAGGTTAGAGGTTGAAGAGCTGGGTTCAGGAGCGCATATCTTCACAAACCTCACAATAAGAGAGTGGATGAAGACGGATCAAATTCCACATGACAGACTTCTCCACGTTGAGAAGAGAAGAAGGAGAGCTCTCCATCTAGTAAGCAATATAAAAAGAGCGGATATAGATGGGATAATAGAGGAGCTTAAGGTTATAGCGTCGGATCACGGTGACGGAGAGGCTGGTAGAGGATCAATATGCTATCATAATGGTGTAGGCTGGTACATGTCTTCATCAACGATCATCGCCGTATCATCGGAGACTGTAAGGTCCAGAATATTTTATTGCCAAGAAAATCCATGTAGGAACCCATACGTCGACTACAGCAATATATTATTGGATGGAGGGGGAGTTGAGGTAGCGGAGAAGACTGGAAAGCTCAGAGGTAGGAGGATTGCTCTCTGTCTAACTGGAAGCGTAGCTGCAATAGAAGCCCCGAAACTCGCTAGAGAGTTAAGGAGACATGGAGCTGACGTAACATGCTACATGACAGAGGCAGCGATGAATTATGGTGTAAGCCGAGAAGTTATGGAGTGGGCGACAGGTAAACCTGTCATCTCAAATCTTACAGGCGTAGCTGAGCATTTAACGCCCTATGACCTAGTCATCGTCTATCCAGCTACATTGAATACTATAGGTAAGATAGCTCTCGGAATAGCTGATAATGCTGTAAGCACATTATGCGCCTCTACAAGACCATCAAAGCTCTTGATTGCGCCGGCCATGAATCTAAAATTGTATGAGAATAGAGCTTTAAAGAGGAATATTGAATGGCTTAGAGGGATGGGAGTAACATTTGTTGAGCCGAGGATCAGTGAGGGAATAGCGAAGATAGCGCATGTAGATACAGCCGTAGATTATGTTATCAGACAGTTATCCGACAGCAGACTCAAGGGAAGGAGGATACTCATATTGACAGGACCTACAAGATATGATCTTGATCCGGTAAGATATATATCGAATAAATCAACTGGAAGGCTAGGTTTATTCCTTGCAAAAGAGGCATTCCATAGGGGATGCGATGTCAAGGTTATATATGGCCCTGGAACCGTAAAGTTTCCAAGTCACATACCGGTTGTTAATGTCTACACGGTTGAAGATATGCTTAACGAAGCCCTAAATGAACTCGGAGAGAAGAGGTATGAAGCAGCAATATTCTCAGCCGCCATACTAGATTTTAAACCAGACATCTACATAGAGAGAAAAGTAAAGTCTAATGCTCCATGGAACGTGAAGCTCAGCCCTACAATTAAAGTTATAGAGGAGGTCTACAAGAGACATCCATATCTTAAGATAGTCGGATTCAAACTGGAGTATAATGTCTCAAAGGAGCAATTGATCAAGAGTGGACTTGAAGAGCTTAAAAGAATAAACGCTTCACTCGTCGTCGCTAATGATCTATCACGGATACGTGGAGACAGGCATGAAGCATATCTCATAGACGGCAGGGGAACAGTCATAGAATTTGATGGAACCAAAATGGAGCTTGCTCAGAGAATCTTTGATGTGCTTGAAAGGAAGATAATTCACAGTTAGATTATTGGAGTATTTGAGGATTGGATAATGCAGAAAGGTATGAGACTCCCTATTATCCCTACTAGTTTTTAGAATTGTATAACAGAAAACGTTAATTGTACATCTCCACAAAAATGGAATGTTCTTTTTCTATAAAAAATGGGAAGATGAGAGGATGCTTATCCGCCAGCTATCACAGTTCCCAGACCTGACAGGAAGCCTAACGCTGCAATACCCACGTATATACCAGCCATCAGCGGTATCATAACCTCTTGATGGAACTTTGTGCCGAGATACTTGAAGACGAAACCTTTGATTATCGTCGCTATTATGATAGAGTATATTGATATGTAGTTCATGTACCATGGGCCGAAGCTGAAGGGAACCCAAACGAATGGGTTGAAGAAGAACCAAGCCCATCTTGACCTAGCGTACATCACTGCCCCGACTAATATAAGCGATATTATGTAGCTTCCCCAGTACATTGAAGCGTCAGCTGGAACATCACCCCACGGCCTGAAAGCCGCTGGCAATCCGGCAGTTATTCTCTGTACAGCCGCTCCTCCCTGACCCTTCTCCAGACCTCCGAATGCATAGTTTAGCCAGACATGCTGGAACGGTGCCACGATTGAGACAAGCACCGCTATTATAAGCATAGCCTTCAGAAGCTCTGAGAAGTTGGTTTTTGTGTAGCTGGCTAGACGGAATGTCTGGGCAGGACCTAAAGTTGAGCTGACATCCCATGAGTTTGAGTACATCAGTGAGCTCATCCAGCCCCATGGATGAGTGCCTCTCGGCGCATCTGCTCCTCCAGCTATGGCTTGGCCAATACCATATATTATTGGACGGGTAGGTACGGAGAAGTGATAGGCAAACCAGAGACCTCCCCACCAGATCAAGGTTACGCTGAACAACAACATGAAGATAACGTAGACTATTGAGTATGCTGGGCCAACGATAGCCGCTAATGTTCCCGTGAATATGACGAAGCCAACTATTGTTATTATCCACACGTTCCTGTAATTGAAGACCCCTGTCTCCTCTGGAAGCCTCTTCCTGCCGATAGCTGACTGTATTGTATCCCTTATTATTGGCCATGCAAACACTATCACGAATATGGCGAAGGCAAGGCCCATTGGATCAGTCCAGAAGAACATCCACTTTGCTCTTCTCATCAGATGTATGTACACTTGACCCTTTGACCATGGGATCCCAGCGGCTACAAGTATTGGCGGTAGAATGTACATGAGGAAGATTCCCCATATGGATGCTGAGAGGCCCATGTCATAGGGGATCAAGTATCCTAAGACGAATCTTGAGAGGTAGAAGTTGACTTGTGTGAAGGCTCCTGGAATGACATCCTGTATGCCTGGATAGGTCTGGGTTGGGAATGCAAGGAACAGGTATGTTAGCGGCGGCCTTACATCCATCTTGAAGTTAAACATTAGCACATAGCGCAGTGAATACCAGAACCCTATGGCAATCCCGACCCATAACCACTTTAGTTTTGTGAATGATTCTACAAGGCCTACCTCTAGAATCCTGATGCCCTGGTATAGTGACAGCATATACGGGAACGGTAGGGCTTCCACTTCAATATATCTCTTCATGAATATTGTTGAGAAGCCTATGTTAAGCAGTGTTAGACCTATCAATAGCACAACCCAGAATGATAATATTGGAACCCACATGCCCCAAGGTATCGGTCCACCGACGTAGAATCCTTCTAGAGCCTTCGGATCGGTGGATGGTGTGAGCCATGATGGAACATACGGCCTTGCCTGGGCGTATCTGTCATAATAGAAGATGTGAACAAACGGCGGTATGAATGAGCCTGTTGTTATTGTCTGGAACATGTATGTCAAGATCACCGCTGAAGAGATTATCGTCATCTCCTGCGGTGAGAACCGTAGACTCGGGGATACCCTGGATAATGCCGCTAGGATAACTATTAGAACGAATGTGAAGCCTAGGGGCTCTATCCATGTATAGGCTCCAGCCCAGTTATAGCCGAATGCTCCATAGCCCCATTCGTTTACCATGCTCACGGTGAGCGTTAATATGACGGTGAGAATCAGCGTCTTAGTGGTTAATACTTTCGGTATAACCTCTTTTACACCTTCGGAACTCAAGATATCACATCCATCATTCTTCAGTGTTTATTATTATTTTTGCAATGATTATTTAAGCTTTATGCGTTTAACAGCTAAAATTTTAATGGAATAATAAATGTTATAGAGTGGAAAATAAAAAATCCGCTTATAAAATGGGAGGAATTATTTGATTAACTCCGTTCCTCAATTATTTATTTTCAGCCGCCAAGAATATAGAGATGATGCTGGGTCGAGGCGTTCTGGCAGGCATAATTGAGCAACATAACGATTAGGATGACTGTTAGATACGGCAATTCTATTGAGGATCCATTCTTTGTAGAAGATGGTAATAGAGGACGACATATAGAGGATCTAAACGGGATAAAAAGAATTTTGGAGCATGGTTACCTCTACCATATGAAGAAACTGTTAAGGCGCTTCTCTTTTAAGTTTATATTTTGGGAATGATCTTTATGGTGCTTCACATCTCTCGTCTGCATCTCTCAACTTTAGGATTATAGAATTGACATGATATGCTTCCTAGCCTCTAACCTTATCCTGTTCAGTAAGCCTCCAGTTCTTATCGAAGAATCCGGCAGCCAGATATCCTTTTACGCCATCCTTTATGATTGACTTGTTAAAGATAACGTAATCCGGCAGCATCGTCCATCCACTATATATCATCTTGAAGTTTTCCATTCCATTGGCTGCTGTAGATGCATTGAGTAGAATGTATCGTCTAGGATTCAGCGGGTTAGGATATATCATCGCAAGAGAGAGATCGTCACCGTCCAATCTTCTGGATCCAAGATATATACTGGCTTCTCTAACCTTTATGGGCAATTCATCATCAACTCTTTCAGAGATTATGTTCGTCTCAGAGCCACCGAAGAGGACAACGTTATATTGCATTATGTCCATAACTGATATGTTGATGTCTGCTTTGATTTGACAGTCTCCATTTGCATATGTCTTCCACCATCCAGCAATGTTATAGGCTGCTCTTCTATTCGCCTCCAACCAGTTTTCATCACCTTTGGATCCCCATACTATGACGAATGGACTGTTGAAAGCGTCCATTATAGGGCCGAAGAGGCATCGTTTCTTCCTTAAACCATCCAAGCTGGCTGGATCATATATTATATTCCTTATTCCATTCTCTGTGATTATCGCCCATAGAGGAGGAGAAGATGCTTCCATCTCAGGGTTTAGGAGGAGCATATACTCTACCGTCTTATCCATCGTATTCTGCAGGGCTCTTAACGTTATCTTTCCGCATCCACCTCGTCTAGGTATTTGATCAATATATAATTTAGATCCGTCAGTAATTATTGTCAGCGGCTTCTCTAGATTAATGCCCATATCCTCTGTAAGCGTTAGAGTGTATTGGGTGATGTTCTCAGTCTTGACCTTAATGACATTACCATCATGGACTTCAGCCATTATTCTAGCAGTCTCGTATATTCTGTTCATCTCGTCAATCTCAACCCAGTAGGCCCGATTGAACCTTAAACTGTTTGTTTTATAGTGGACTCTTCGGGGGTAACGTCTCCTTCTGTATTTATGGAAGAATCTTGTGATTATGGGTCTGTCTATGCATTCATTTCCCCACCAAGGCCTATTCGAAGCGCTCCATGTATGACCTTTACCTGGAACCTCATCATACTCAACTGTATAACCTAATTTCTTAAGGGCTGCAACGATTCTCCGTGAGTGTTCAACGTGAACTATCTTGTCATCTGAACCATGAGATACGAAGACTGGGAGGTTAAGCGCGTTCTCAACAAGATACATGGGACTGTTCTCATCAATTATCTTCCATAACCATTCAGGGATCTCCTCACCTTCAGCCTTTAATCTTTCCAGTCTAAGACGATAGTCTGTCCCGGCTGAGAGAGGCGCTATTGCAGCCCACATATCCGGTTTATGTAGGCCGAGATACCACGTTCCACTTCCACCCATACTATGCCCAGTTAGATATATTCTATCCTCATCAATATTATAGCATCTCTTGACGGCTTCTATCACTTCCAGGACGTCTCGTTCACCGATCTCTCTATATGGAACCTCGCCTCTTGCATAGACACCCGCGATGATACACCATTCTTTCAACGTGTACGATCCTATTGCCCATCCTCCCTTATAACCGTGAAGAACAACGATTAGTGGATAGGATCTGTTCTTATCATAGGATGTCGGTATATATAGGCCGAACGGCTGGATTGAACCGTCAACCTTGGAGCGGTATGTAGTGATGAACCATTCTTCACGGCTTCTAATAGTTGGCTCTAGACATATCTCCTGTATCTCCCCATCAGCCTCAACAGATAATTTTAATTCAAGGTTTTCATTTGGATTTACTTCATGCTTTGTACTTATCCAGAAGGGTATTCTCCGCCATTCACTTGGATCAAGTCCTTCCGCCTTACTGATGCTTTGATTAAAGAGGTTAGTCTCATCAACTTTTATTTGGATTGAGGATATTCTCTGTTCTGTTATGTTCATGATGGGGATGCTTGCCCAAGCATTAATCTTCTCTCCGACTCTTAGATGCGGGATTATAGCTCCAGCCTTATTAACGAAAAGTTTCGTTCCAGGTTTGAAGTATTGGAGATAGAAGCCCCAACCTCCACCGTAACGGGCAACCTTAACCAGAATCTTATTGAGACCACCCTTTAAATCTGCGGTGAACATATCCTGTCCAGGACGTGGAGACCGCCCTATCTTGTTATGATGGACAAGTTCTCCGTTAAGCCAGACCATCACCGAGTCTTCGCTTCCTAGGAGGAAGACCGCCCTCTTCGGCTCATCACATTTAATTGTCGTGAAGGCATAGGCTACGCCTCCCTTTAGACGCCAGAACTCAACGAATGGTTCACCAAATACCTTAACAAAGTTCACGAATCCGTTTGGTTCAGCAGTATACCTTCTCCATTGAACCCTTCCAGAGTTTACGCAGCTACTCGGATGGAAAAGCCCTTCTCTAGGCTCTATATTAGATTCTCCACCAGCATCCTTTAGGAAGTCTATATAGAAGGAGTCTCTTCCACTTGGGTGGGGGCCTATCTTCGGGAACGGACCGCACACAAGCCAGTCAACTATGAAACCCTTTTCAACTGCCGGATGATGTTTATTCTCCATAATATAATACTCTCCAGTTAAATGGAGCATGCCTCTATCTATTTTATAAATCTTTTCAATCAAAGGATGGCTCTGTTACTTTAAGTGGGAGTTCTCCCTTTGGATGGTTTTGGAGGTGGTATCTATGTTTATCTGTGAGGGGACTCCCATCTGTATTGTGCTTTATGGTGTTTATTTGGTTTTTGAGGGTTTGAGTTTCAGGGCTGCCTCCAGGGCTTTAGAAGCCTTCATTAGGAGGAGCCACGTCTCGGTGTGGC